>CAYPYA010000127.1:0-2585 GCA_964414775.1 uncultured Ruminococcus sp.
CACAGCAGAACGCGCTCAGCACCTGTGCGCCTGCCTGTACGGCGACGGAGCGGTTTGCGACCCATTCCCTGAGTTTTTTCAGAATCGGGAAACAGCAAAGCAGGGAAAGGAAGAAGATCCACATATACTTGGTAAAGTAGATATTCATGGCAAGCTCGTCATTGTACGGGCCGAACGTGAATTCCGACGCGTTGAAGAATCCGTGTCCGGTAAATCCGAACAGATTCCCGAAGAAGGTTCCCATCTGCTTGAAGAACGCTCCCAGCGTCGTGCTGTCGGAGTAGTAGAAAATACCGAATCCGATGATGATGACGATCTTGTTATAGATGTGCATCACGGCGTCGGGGATTCTCTTCAGCCGCTTTTTGCCCAGCTTCTGTTCGATGAAGATGAACAGCCCGAAATACAGACCCCATGCGATGAAGTTCCAGCTTGCGCCGTGCCATAAGCCGGTGGTGAACCAGACAAGGAACAGGGACAGCCATTGCCGCCGCTTCCCGAAGATCGGAAGATACAGCAGGTAGTCCCGGAAGAAGCTTCCCAGCGAAATATGCCATCTCTGCCAGAATTCCTGTATGGAACGGCAAAGGAACGGATAGTTGAAGTTTTCGTCAAAATGAAACCCGAACACGCGCCCCATGCCGATCGCCATGTCGGAATAACCCGAAAAGTCGAAGTAGATCTGCATGGAGTAGGAGATGACCCCGACCCATGTCGCGACCACGGAGCTTGTCCCGATCGTGTCTTTCAGATAGACGTCGGCAAGCAGCGCGAGGACGTTGGAAAGGATCACCTTCTTGGAAAGACCGATGATGACGCGCGTCAGACCCTCGGACAAGTCCGTCAGGGTCGTTCTGCGGTTGTCGATCTCCTCCGCGATGGTGGAATAACGTACGATCGGTCCCGCGACCAGCTGCGGGAACAGCGAGATGTACAGCAGCAGCTTGGAAAAATCCTTCTGTACCGGGACTTTTTCCCAATACACGTCCACGACGTAGGAGATGATCTGGAAGGTGTAAAAACTGATGCCGAGCGGCAGAGCCAGATTCGGATTCAGTATGTCCGTCCCGAACAGGGCGTTGCAGTTATCGATCAAAAAGCCGGTATATTTGAAGACCGCCAGCATTCCGATGTTGTAGAACAGCGAGAGGAGCAAGGACAGTTTGCAAAGCCGGTTGGAGCGGTTCGCGTCGATGGAACGCGCCAGTAAAAAGTTGACTACGGCGCTTAAAAGAAGTAAAACCAGCTTGATCGGTTCTCCCCACGCGTAAAACACGAGAGAAAAAATGATCAAAACCATGTTTTTCTGTTTGATGTTCTTGGAAAACAGATACCATCCGACACAAAGCGGCAGAAACACAAACAGAAACAGCAGGGTTGCGAATGTCATAACGAGCGATCCTCCCTTTCTGAAACGCTGCGAAAAACGGAACGAAAAAATACTTTTACAGTATATCGCAATCCGCTTGGAAAGTCAATAGAAATCTGCTCATTCCTCGGCTGTTTTTTCGATCAGAAGATTCAGCTCCGCTCCGAAAAACAGAATGAACATGCAGATGTAAAGCCAAAGCATGAATACGACGATCGCGGCAAGACTTCCGTAGATATTGGCGTAATTGGAGAAATTGTTGACGTAGTAGGAAAAGAAGAACGAGAACAGGACCCATCCGACCGCGGAAATGACCGCTCCGGGGAACTGCGCCGCAAACGTCGTTTTGCGGTCGGGCAGCACCTTGAACATCAAAGCGAAAAACAACGTCAAAAGCAGCAATCCGATGACGAACCGTAAGGACGACAGCGCGTTCATCAATCCGGAAAGGTTCGGGAAGCGTACGGACAGGAATCCGGCGATGAAATTGCCGAACACCATGGACAGCAAAACGGCGATCAGGATCAGAACGAATGCGAAGGTGTAGAAAATGGAAAGTGCGCGTACCTTCAGCATATTGCGGCTTTCCTTGACCTCAAAGACGGAATTCAGTCCGCCGATGAAGTAGTACACGCCCTTGGAGGCAGACCAGATCACCGCGATGGCGGAAAAGGAGGTCATGACCGACGAGCTGTTTTCCGACGCGCCCCTCATGATATCCTGAAACAGACCGCCCACCATCGACGGGAGCAGGTTGGTGTATTCTCCCAAAAATTCCTCGGCGGAAATGGAAAGGAACCCCGCGAGCGAGAACAGAAGGATCAAAAGCGGAACGATGGCAAACAGCATGAAAAACGCGACCTGCGCGGCGCATGCGCCGACGTGATGCGCATTGATCTTACGGGAAAAATAGCGAATGACTTTCAGCAACCGTATCACATACTTTTCAAGATGTAAGCGTGCATACCCGCTTTGCAGCAGCAGGACCAGCAGGAACGCCGCCAGAGCGACCGTGAGCGCCGCAATGCCGATCAGGGAGGAGCCGAACCGTGTCAGATTCATTTCGAACAGGTCGCGGAACACATACGCACAAACGATATATACGGCTCCGACCGAGCAAACGATCACCGTTTTGAAGCGGTCGAGCGGCTGGACGATCCAGATCAGACCGCAGATCGCACAGATGGCGGTGCAAAGCGCACAGATGGTGGAAATA
>CAYPYA010000128.1:0-4281 GCA_964414775.1 uncultured Ruminococcus sp.
TTCTTCCACGATTTCAAAGCATTCATCACCAAGGGCAACATTCTGGACATGGCGGTCGGCGTTATCATCGGTAAGGCGTTCAACGAGATCGTGACCTCGCTGGTCAACGATATCCTGATGCCGCTGATCGGACGCATCGCCAACACCAAGGACCTTGCCGACCTGAAGTACGTGATGACGGAGGCCGTTGTAGACGGAACGGGCAAGGTCGTCACGCCGGAGGTCGCCATCCGCTACGGGCAGTTCCTGTCCTACATACTCAACTTCCTGATCGTCGCCTTGACGCTGTTTGTGATCATCCGCGCGGCGATGGGCTTCCAGAAGCGCATGGAGGCTATGAAGAAGAAGGAAGAAGCCGAGGCTGTCGCAGAGCCCGCAAAGGATCCCGAACCGACCGTCGAGGAGAAGACGCTCGCCGTCCTCAATGAGATCCGCGACGAGATGCGCAAGAAAAACTAAAGTAAAAGTTTTTGGAAGGGGAGTATGAGGGGAGAACCTTTTTTCAAAAAGGCTCCTCTCAGACGATAGAAAAACAATGTTTTTCTATCGTCTGAAGAAAAATGTGCAGAAAAGAATCTCTTTTCTACACATTTTTTCGAATTGATTGTAGTGCAAGGGAGAAACCCTGATGGTTTCCCCTTGCTGACCCCTTCCTTCCGGAGGCTTTACCTTCGCTCTCATAATAAGCTCTCGGAAAATCAGGAGATAATCAGGAGATCACATCATGAAACAGTATTTGCTTGGCGCGGACGGCGGCGGAACGAAAACGGCGGTGGTGCTGACCGACATGGAGCTGAACACCGTCTGCTTGCAGACCTTTCCCCGTTCCAACCCCGGAGACATCGGGTACGAGCAAACGGAAGCGCTTTTGCTGCACGCGTTTGACGAGGTGTGTGCGCAGGCAAATGTCGGGAAAGAGGAGATCGCGGGCGTGTTTGCCGGCATTGCGGGGCTGTCCGCGGGGGACTGTACCCCGAAGCTGCGTGCGGCTTTGCAGGCGTCCTTCCCAAATGCCAAGGCGGATTGCTCGCACGACGGGATGAACGTTCTGTACGCCGCGTTCCCGGACGGCTCGGACGGGGTCGCGGTCATCTGCGGAACGGGCTCATCCTGTTTTGCCAAAAAGGGGAACTACCTTTATCGGATCGGCGGCTGCGGGCAGTTCGATCTGAAGGGCAACGGCTTCGAGATCGGGCGCGCGGCGTTCGCGCATCTGTTCCGCACCCTGGACGGGCGGGACAGACCCGGCGTTCTGGCAAGGCTGCTCAACGACGCGTTCGGCGGGGACGCACACGCGCACATCATCGAGATCAATTCGTTCACCAAGGATCGGTTCGCGTCCTTTGCGCCGCTGGTGTTCCGGGCGGCGAAGGAGGGAGACGGGGCGGCGAACGCATTGCTGTGCGACCAACTGCACTACGTGTCCGAGCTGATCGCCACGGCGGGCAGGCTGTACGGCGGTAATCCCTACCGCGTCGGACTGGCGGGCGGCATCTTCCGCGACGAGCTGACGCTCCCGATCGTGAAGCAGGTTCTTCCAAAGCAGGCGGAGCTGTTCCGCTTACAGGTCGAGCCGTACCTCGGCGCCGCCGCAAAGGCGCGCGCGGTGTTTGGCGGCGAGCCGCGTCTGATCGGCGCGTTTCCGCAGGTAAACGACTGAAAAACGCGCAAAACCGCTCGTTTTTTGCAAAAATACCCTCTTGACATTTGCAAAAAAGGGTGCTATACTGTGCGTATAAAAGCGATGATGGGAAGAGTAGTCGGGATTTGCAAACCCAAAGCAGAGAGCGGGATCCGATAGGCTGAGAGACCCCGCGGCTTGCGCCGATGAAGACCACCCCGGAGCCGGCTGCGACGAGCAGTACCGCGTCCCCCTGCGTCAAATGGGGTCAATGAAGTGAAAAAACAAGGTGGAACCGTGTTTATTTGCTTTGCAACTGCAAATTGAAATTGAAATTGCAAACGGATAAATACCCTTGAAGGCTGTGCGTTCGCGCGGTTTTCAAGGGATTTTTTATATCTTCAAAAAAAGGAGTTTTTAGCATGAAGGACATTGTGTACGACGAACTGCGCACGCTGCGGCATTCCTGCTCGCACGTACTGGCGCAGGCGGTCAAGCATCTCTATCCGCAGACCAAGCTGGCGATCGGGCCTGCGATCGACAACGGCTTTTACTACGACTTCGACTGCGGCGACAAGCCGTTCACTTCGGACGATTTCGAAGCGATCGAAGCGGAGATGAAAGCGATCATCAAAGCGAACCTCAAGATCGAACGCTTCACATTGCCCCGCGCCGAGGCGTTGGAGCTGATGAAGGACGAGCCGTACAAGCAGGAGCTGATCAACGACCTGCCCGAGGGTGAGGAGATCTCGTTCTACAAGCAGGGCGATTTCACCGACCTTTGCGCCGGTCCGCACGTTGCCTACACCAAAAAGATCAAGGCGTTCAAGCTGACGAGCGCGACGGGCGCGTACTGGCGGGGGGATTCCTCCAAAAAGATGCTGACCCGCATTTACGGGACGGCGTTCCTGTCCAAGGAGGAGCTGGAAGCCTACCTTGCCGCGCAGGAGGAAGCCAAAAAGCGTGATCACAACAAGCTGGGGCGCGAGCTGAAGTTCTTCACGACCGTGGACTGCATCGGGCAGGGACTTCCCATCCTGCTTCCGAAGGGCTCGCGGGTGATCCAATTGTTGCAGCGCTGGGTCGAGGACACCGAGCAGGAGCGCGGCTATCTGCTGACCAAAACGCCCTTGATGGCAAAGCGCGACCTGTACCGCATTTCCGGACATTGGGATCACTATCTGGACGGCATGTTCATACTCGGCGACCCGACGGACGAGACGAAGGAATGCTTCGCCCTGCGTCCGATGACCTGCCCGTTCCAGTATCAGGTATACCTGAACGAAAAACGCTCCTACCGCGATCTGCCGATGCGCTTGGGCGAGACGTCGACGCTGTTCCGCAACGAGGATTCGGGAGAGATGCACGGGCTGATCCGCGTTCGGCAGTTCACCATTTCCGAAGGACATCTGGTCCTGCGTCCCGACCAGCTGGAAGAGGAGTTCAAGGGCTGTCTGGACCTTGCCAAGTATATCCTGGAAACGGTGGGCTTGCTGGAGGACTGCACCTTCCGATTCTCCCAGTGGGACCCCGCCAACCCCGGCAACAAGTACGAGGGTACGCCGGAGCAATGGGAGGAAGCACAGGGGATCATGAAGCGGATTCTGGATCACCTGGGCGTGGAATACACGATCGGCATCGACGAAGCGGCGTTCTACGGACCCAAACTGGACATCCAGTACCGCAACGTGTTCGGTAAGGAGGACACGCTGGTCACCATTCAGATCGACATGCTGCTTGCCAAAAAGTTCGGCATGGAATACACCGACGCGGACAATACGCAGAAAACGCCGTATATCATTCACCGTACCAGCCTGGGCTGCTACGAACGGACGCTTGCCTATCTGATCGAAAAGTACGCGGGCGCGCTCCCGCTCTGGCTCTCTCCCGAACAGGTGCGCATCCTGCCGATCGCCGATCGGCACGCGGACTACGCCTACGCCTGCCGCGACGCTTTGCGGAAAGCGGGATTCCGCGTGGAGGTCGATCTGCGCAATGAGAAGATCGGCTATAAGATCCGCGAAGCGCAATTGGAAAAACTGCCCTATATGCTTGTGATCGGCGACGCGGAACAGCAGAACCAAACCGTTTCCGTCCGCTCCCGCAAGGACGGCGACATCGGCTCTATGTCCGTGCCCGACCTGATCGCCAAGCTCGTCCCCGAACGCGACAGCAAGGCAAGGGGTTGATGATTTCAAAATTAGGGGGTGCTTTTGGAGAAAAGCACCCCCTATAACCCCCGAAAACCTTAATGCGCCAAGCCGCTTGGCTTGGCAGCTTGAAAGCGAAAAAAGAAAAACCTCTTTGGAAGGCTTGCAAAATCGGGAAGAAAAAGGTTGGCAAGACTTTTTTTGTTTTCCCACCGACAAGCCATGCGGCTTGTCGGAAATAAAAGTTTTGAGGGTAGGTTATAGGGAGGGGACTTTTTCAAAAGTCCTCCTCCCTAAAAAGTCAACCGTACCTCACACATCCAAGTCGGGGAGCTGCACCAAGCGGATATCCGCGCCGACGGCGTTGAGCTTTTCCACAATGTGTTCATACCCGCGCAGGATATGGTGGATGTCGTCCACGGTCGTCGTCCCCTCGGCGGCAAGCGCGGCGATCACCATTGCCGCCCCCGCGCGCAGGTCGACGGCACGCACGTTTGCGCCCTTCAGGGA
>CAYPYA010000129.1:0-1693 GCA_964414775.1 uncultured Ruminococcus sp.
CCGGAAACGAACCGCCTTGCGGTCGAGGGGAGAAGCGAGGCGTATGCGTCTTTGGACGTGACGGTGCTGCACACGCTGCTGTTGGAGGGCGTGCTTGGTATCGACCGCGAGCAATTGGCGAATCAGACGCATCTGCGGTACACCCGTTCGGTGGAAGAAGCCGTTCGGGCGGTACAGAGCGGGGAGAGCAGCGCGGCGTTTCTTTTGAACCCGACGCGCGTCGAGCAGATCCGCGCGGTGTCCGAGGCGGGCGACCGTATGCCGCAGAAGAGCACCTATTTTTATCCCAAGCTGAAAACGGGCTTGGTGATGAATCGTTTCTAAATCTGAAAAATAAAAATATTTTCCCGATTGAAAGTTTTGTGACTTGTTTTTGGCAAAGCCGAAATCGGACAATTACATTCCGCAAGGAAAGGATACAGAGATCATGGCGAGAGAATTGGAAAAGAAGTACGATCCGGGCGCGTTTGAGGAACGGCTGTATCGGCAGTGGGAGCAGAACGGATACTTCCGCCCGCGCAAGCCGGACGCGGAGGCGTTCTCGATCGTGATGCCGCCGCCGAACATTACGGGGCAATTGCACATGGGGCACGCGCTGGACGAAACGTGGCAGGACATTCTGGTGCGGTACAAGCGGATGTGCGGGTTCAACACGCTGTGGGTCCCCGGCACAGACCATGCGTCCATTGCGACCGAGGCGAAGATCGTAGAGTCCATGCGCAAGGAGGGCGTGACCAAGGAGCAGCTTGGGCGAGAGGGCTTTCTCAAACGCGCGTGGGACTGGAAAAAGCAGTACAGCGGACGCATCACGGAGCAGCTTCGCAAGCTGGGCTCGTCCTGCGACTGGTCGAGACAGCGCTTCACTCTGGACGAGGGCTGCTCCGAAGCGGTCAAGGACGTGTTCGTCGGGCTGTATGAAAAAGGGCTGATCTATCGCGGAAACCGTATCATCAACTGGTGTCCGCATTGCCTGACCTCCATTTCCGACGCGGAGGTGGAGTACGAGGATCAGGCGGGGCATTTCTGGCATCTGCGCTACCCGGTCAAGGACAGCGACGAGTACGTTTATCTGGCGACGACGCGTCCCGAAACGCTGCTGGGCGACACCGCCGTGGCGGTCAACCCGAAGGACGAGCGGTACGCGCATCTCGTGGGGAAAACGCTGATCCTGCCGTTGGTCGGGCGTGAGATCCCGGTCATTGCGGACGAGTATGTGGAAATGGATTTCGGAACGGGCGTCGTGAAGATCACGCCCGCGCACGACCCGAACGACTTTGAGGTGGGTCTGCGGCACGGGCTGGAGGTCATCAACGTGCTGACCCCCGACGCACGCATCACAGAGGACTACCCCAAGTACGCGGGCATGGATCGGTACGAAGCGCGCAAGGCGATCGTACAGGATCTGGAGGAGTGCGGCTGTCTGGTGAAGGTGGAGGACTACTCGCACAACGTCGGGACCTGTTACCGCTGCGGGACGACCATCGAGCCGCGCGTGTCGCTGCAATGGTTCGTCAAGATGCAGCCGCTGGCAGAGCCCGCGATCGAAGCGGTGAAGAACGGGGAGATCCGGTTCGTCCCGGATCGGTTTGCCAAGAACTATCTGCATTGGATGGAGAACATCCGCGACTGGTGCATTTCCCGCCAGCTTTGGTGGGGGCACCGCATTCCGGCGTTCTACTGCGACGAATGCGGC
>CAYPYA010000130.1:0-7595 GCA_964414775.1 uncultured Ruminococcus sp.
GACGGGCGGGAAGGAACCGACCGACCGCGACTACACCGAGGCGGCGATGCTTGCCGCGTTTCACAGCGAGAAAAAGGGCAGTACGCACGTAGAGGTGGATTATACCCGCGTCAAGCATCTGCATAAGCCCGCCGGCAGCGCGCCGGGGTTCGTCACCTATGAAACCTATTACAGCGCGGTGGTCGATGCCGTAGACCCTTTTGCGCAGGAAAGGAATGGTCATAACGATGTCTAAATTACAATGGAAGGGCGGCGCGATGCTGTCGCCCGTTCCCGCCGTTCTGGTGAGCTGCGGGGATCGGGAAACGAAAAATGTGTTCACCGTCGCATGGACGGGCATCCTTTGCTCCCGACCGCCGCGCACCTATGTGTCCGTGCGTCCGGAACGCTATTCGTATGAACTCATCCGGCAGACCAAGGAATTCTGCATCAACCTGCCGTGTTCCCGTCTGGTGCGCGCCGTCGATTTCTGCGGCGTGCGTTCGGGTCGGGACATGGATAAGTTCCGCAAGCTGCATCTGACGGCGGAGCCGTCTCAGACCGTTTCCTGCGTTTCCATCGCGGAATGCCCGATCACGCTGGAATGCAGGGTGTTTGAGGAAAAGGAGCTGGGCAGTCACACCATGTTCTTGGCGGACATCACGGCGGTGACGGTGGAGGAATCCCTGCTGGATGAGAACGGCAAGCTGTGTCTTGCAAAGGCGGGGCTGATGGCGTACAGCCATGGGACATACCATACGCTCGGAAAGAAGATCGGCTCGTTCGGCTTTTCCGTGAAGAAAAACAAGTTTGAAAGATAAATCTTTCAAACTTGTTATACGAAAGGGCATGGTTATATAAATGAACGCCGTCACGCTGATCCACGTCGGGGATTTCCGCGAAGCCTATTTCCGTGAAGCGGAACAGGAATACGGTAAACGCCTGAGTCGTTTCTGCCGCTACCGCACGGTATGTATTTCCGAGGAACGGATCGCCGACGAAGCCTCTCCCGCCTGCGTCCGCCGCGCGCTGGAAAAGGAAGCGGAGCGCATCCGCGCCGCGATGCCGCATCGCTGTACGGCGATCGCGCTTTGCGTCGAGGGAAAACAGTTGACCTCGGAGGCGTTCGCGTCGCTTTTGGAGGAAAAAACCGCGCTGGGCGAACTCTGCTTTCTGATCGGGAGCAGCCACGGGCTGGACGAATCGCTGAAACGGGAATGCGCCGTTCGGCTGTCCTTATCGTCCATGACGTTTCCGCACCGATTGGCGCGGCTGCTGCTCGCGGAACAGCTGTACCGCGGCTTCTCCATTCTCGCCGGCAATACCTATCATAAATAATGCGGTGTCAAACCGTGCCCGAAAACCAAACCTTCGATCAATCTGTAAGAAAATAAAAATACATTGCATAAGTCTGCTCCCTTTCCGTCCATACTATGTATGACAACTTGAAAGGAGCTTTTTCTTATGTCACAGTCGAAAAATCAACAAAACCAAAACAGCCGTAATCAAAGCAGCAACCAGAACAGCCGCAGCCAAAATCAGCAGAATCAGCAAAACCAGAACCAGAGCAAAAATCAGCAGAACCAGAATCAGAGCAAAAACCAGCAGAATCAGCAGAACCAGAATCAGCAGGACAGCAATAGCAAAAACGAGAAGTCCCGCGATCAGTTGTTTGATTTCTAAGCCCGTTTCGCGCGAAAAAAACAAGCATGGAATTTCCATGCTTGAGGTTGATGACAAACTCTGTTTGCCATCAACCTGAAGAGAAAACCGTGTAGAAAAGCAATGCTTTTCTACACGGTTTTGATATTTATTATAGTGCAAGGGAGAAACCCTGATGGTTTCCCCTTATAATCTGCATTGAAAATGCAGATTTATCCCCATTCCTTCCGAGAACTTTGCCAGCAGTCTAAAGCGTGGGAAGCCTAGGCTTGCTTGTTGGGGTAAGGCTTACTTTTTGTCCAGCGCGCGGAAGAACTCGATCGTTTCCGACATTGCCGACTCCGCCATACTCTGTATGGCCTGGAATTCCGAAGTGAACGTGCCTGCCGGTGCGGACGCCATTTTATGCAGCAGGGCGTCCAGACCGCCCCACGCATAGATCATGCCGATGTCACAGCCGCGTCCGGGCAGGATGTAGTTGTCGATCATTTCGATGGTGTCGGGGTCGCGGGACTTCATGTACTCGATGCATTGCTCCAGATACGCGTCGGAAACGATGTTTGCGGACGCCGCGCCCATCGCGTTCAGCACGTCGGAGATCATCTGATAGTCCTCCTGCGGCAGGGAGATCGGGACGGCGAAGCAGTTGGAGACCCACGGGTTCACCAGGCTGCAATACGAGTCCTGCGTTTCGTCGCCCTTGGGGATCGGGACCATGCCGAAGGTGTCCTCCATGTCGCCCAGCTCGATCGGGGTACTCAGCGAACCGTTGTAGAACAGGCTCTTGCCCGCGATGAAGTTATCACGCAGCAGGACGGTCGGCCATTGCACGACGTTGAAGTAATCGTTTGCGGAAACGTAGTGCAGGTCGTCCTGCACCAGCGTCTGCATTTTCTCCATGATCGCGGCGCTGCGCTGAGAGTTGGCGGTTATGATCGGATAGCCGTCGGGGGTATCGGTGCTTGCCAGCTTGGATTCGGAACCGTAGAACAGGCTCCACATATCGTCCAGCTGACCGCCCCAGCCGTATTCATCCTCATAGGTGATCTGACCGTCGTCGTTCAGATCGGAGGAAAATTCTTTGGTCAGCTCCAGAACGCGGTCGATCGTCCAGGTGCCGTTCCGCACAAAATCGTAGGGCGTTCCGTTGTACTTCGCATCCAGAGCGTTGCGCAGATACAGATCCTTGTTGAAGGTCAGCGCGGCGGTCGCGGATTTGTTGGTCGTTCCGATGTCGCCGATGGTGAAATACAATTGCCCGCCGATCGTCATTTCCTTATTGAACACCTGATCCCACCAAGGGGCTTCCATCTGGATGCCCGGCAGGTCGAACAGGTTGAGCAGCTGTCCGTCCTGCGCCAGCTTTGCGCCGTCGTACAGGCAGGGGACAACGATCTGATAGTCCGCAACGTAGGTCAGATTGTCCTGACGGATGCGTTCCATCATCTTGCCGTTCATGCGGGACGGGTCGAACACGCATTCTTCCCGAATCGTGATGCCGAGCTGTTCCTCGACCGTCTGATTGCGAAGCCCGTAGGCGTTGTTGATGACGTCGGGCAGACGCTCGTTGGGATTTCCCGCCGTCTCATAGTCGTTTTTGACGATCTCGGAATTGTATGTCTGGTTGACGCTGCAGGTCAGGAAGGTAATGGTGGTGCCGCCATAGGTATTGCCGGAGGTTTTCGCAACGTATTTTCCGTTCTCGCCCATGTACGGATTGTCGCTCGTCTGCGTCCCGGAAAGCGCACCGGACGCCTGGTTCGAGGAATCGTCCGCGCCGCTTTCGTTTTGGCAGGCACTCAGCAGACAGCCGCACGCCAAAAGCAAAACCAACAGCAGACAGCCGAGCTTGCTCATTTTTTTCATGAAGTGTTCCTCCCGAAAAATAAATTTACGGTTCTTCGCCTTTGCCGCCGCTTGCGCGTATTTGCAAAACCGAACGAAGATCCGGAGACTACCTATATTCTATCACAAAATTCCGTTCTTTGCAAGCCATTTTGTGGAAAAATACCACGATAAATTTGAAAAACGGCTTGCGTTCCGGCAAAAAATATGATATGATAAGGTTATACAACAATGTGAAGAGGAAATGCCGTGAAAAAGAGCAAGCGTGAGGGAAGACGGATCAAGGGGCTTTGCCCGATGAGCCTTGTCTCCCCGTTTATTATGCGAACGCGACAGGACTCCAGTAATTTCTATACCGACCGCGTCGAGGTGACCAAGACGGAACGGTATATCCACGAAAAGAAGGAACAGGGCTATACCGAATTCAACTTCATGTACGTCTTTCTGGCGGCGTATGTCCGCACCGTGGCGGCGCATCCGCAGATCAATCGGTTCATCCGCGGACAGCGCATCTACGCACGAAACTGCATCGAGGTCATGCTGACGGTCAAAAACGAGATGAAGGTCAACGCGCCCGAAACCGTTTTGAAGGTCATTTTCCCGCCGGACGCGACGGCGTTGGAGGTCTATGAGATTCTCAACCGCGAGATCCATCAGGCGAAGGCAGGCGGCAACCGTGACTTTGACGGCGTTGCCCGCGCGCTTTCGCACGTCCCGCGTCTTTTGATGCGGTTTGCGGTCAATTTGCTGTATTTCTTCGATTATTTCGGCTGGCTGCCCAGAAGGCTGACCAGGCTGTCCCCGTTCCACGGCTCGCTTGCGATCACGTCGATGGGGTCGCTGCGGATCCAGCCGATCTACCATCATTTGTATAATTTCGGGAACATTCCCGTTTTCTGCGCGTTCGGAAACCGCTATCTGGTGCATGACGTGCAGGCGAACGGGGAGATAAGACGGATGCGCTATGTGGATCTGAAATTCACTTTGGACGAGCGTATCACCGACGGGTTCGGCTACGCGGAGGTGCTGCACGCGCTCAAGCGGCTGATGCAGAATCCGTATACGCTGGACGAGCGTCCCGAAAAGGTCATGCAGGATATCGATTGAACGGGAAAGAAAGGAGACAAGGTTTTTATGAAATGTCCGATTTGCGCACATCCCGACAGTAAGGTCGTCGATTCCCGCCCCTCCGCGGACGTAAGCTCCATCCGCCGCCGTCGGGAGTGCCTTTGCTGCGGGAAGCGGTTCACCACCTATGAAACGATCGAATCGCTTCCGCTGATCGTGGTCAAGAAGGACCGCACGCGCGAGGCGTTTGACCGCAACAAGATCCTGAAAAGTCTGATCCATTCCTGCGATAAGCGGCAGGTAACGATGGAACAGATGGAAGCGGTCGTCACCGAGATTGAAACCAATCTGCAAAACGCTCTGCAAAACGAGGTCAGCTCCGCGGTCATCGGGGAAATGGTCATGGAGCGGCTCAAAATGCTGGACGAGGTCGCGTATGTCCGTTTTGCGTCCGTGTACCGTCAGTTTAAGGACATCGGTGCGTTCATGGAGGAGCTGAACCGTCTGCTGGACGAGAAAAAGGGCTCGTAAAGACGCTTTCATACAATATAAAAATACCGTGAGCCGTTTTTCCCGGCTTACGGTATTTTCTTACGGGTTTGTGTTTCCCAGAACCGTTCCGAAATGCTTCGGGTGCAGATACCAGGTTTGGTCGATCTGCAGGACGGTCAGGACCAGCTCCTCCTGTTCCTTTTGAAAAGAGCCTTCGCGGTAGACCGTGACATGAAGCGTTGCCGCCCGTTCGACGCGTTCCAGCGGCAGGGAATACTCGAAACTGTCCAGTCGGTCGAACCGGAACGGATTTTGCCAGGACGAGGGATCCGCTTCCTCCTGTTCGGTCAGCTCATACCGGATACGGTAGTCCTCTCCGTAGTGATCGCGGTTGACGGAATGCGCCGTTTCGAGCAGCAGCGCGACCGTATCCGAAACGGAAGCGAACGCATCGCGGTATTGGGCGCAGAACTCCGGCGGGAACGCCGTTTCATATTCCGCGGCGCTGCCGCTTGACAGCGCGTTGACGATGCGGTCGAGCGGCTGGGTCTTGTCGTTCCCGTAACTGGAATCCGGACCCCCGCAGCCGCAAAGCAGCAAGGCAAAGGCGCACAGCAATGCGCAGAGCAAACGGGCGCTGCGCTTACGCGTTTTCATCGTCCGCACCCTTGTCTGCATTGCCCATCTTCATTTCCATCAGTTCCTCCCGCGTCAGAACGATGCGGCGTTTTTTGGTCGCGGAATCGAACGGGCCGATATAGCCCTTTTGCTCCATGACGCCGACGATACGTGCCGCGCGCGCGTAACCCAGACCCAAGCGCGTCTGTATCATCGAGGTGGAGATGTTCTGCGTGTCGATCGCAAGCTCCAGCGCTTCGAGGAATTTCTCGTCCAGCTTGACCTCTCCGCTCTCGCCGTCCTCGCCGCCTTCCGAACGGCGGGAATGCTTCGGCTGACCGCAGAGCTTCGCTTCCTTTTCGATCTCCTCGATGACCGTCTCGTCATAGGAGCTGGACGCGGCGTTCTTGATGAAGTCGGTGATCGCCACCACCTCGGTCTTGCCGTCGACCAACGCGCCCTGTACGCGGATCGGCTTCATGGAGCCGACGGGATAGTACAGCATGTCCCCGCGTCCCAACAGCTTTTCCGCACCCGCGATATCCAGAATGGTGCGGGAGTCTACCTGAGACGCCACGGTGAACGCGATACGTGAGGGAATGTTCGCTTTGATCAGACCCGTGATCACGTCTACGGACGGACGCTGCGTACCGATGACCAGATGAATGCCCGCCGCACGCGCCTTCTGCGCCAAACGGCAGATGGAGGTCTCCACGTCGTCCGGTGCGGTCATCATCAGATCGGCAAGCTCGTCGATGAAAATGACGATGTAAGGCTGCTGCTCGCGTTCGGGGTCGTCCTTGACGATGGCGTTGTATTCGACGAGGTTCTTGGCGTTGACCTCCTGGATCAGATTGTAACGCTTCTCCATTTCCACGCAAGCCCAGTTGAGCGTTCCCGCCGCTTTTTTCGCGTCATTGATGACCGGAACGAGCAGGTGCGGGATTCCGTTATAGTCCGCCATTTCCACCTTTTTCGGGTCGATCATGATGAACTTCACATCGTCGGGCGACGCGTGGTAGAGCAGGGAAACGATCAACGCGTTCATGCAGACGGATTTTCCCATGCCCGTCGCACCCGCGATCATCAGATGCGGCATTTTGCCGATATCCAGATACACGGGATTGCCCGAAACGTCCTCGCCCAGCGCCGTGATCAGCTTGCTCTTGCTGTCGCGGAACACGGGGTTCTCGATCAGGTTGCGCAGGCGGACGACGGACGGCGCGCGGTTGGGGATCTCGATGCCGATCGCGCTCTTGCCGGGGATGTTTTCGATACGGACGGAGGAGGCGGCAAGGTGCAGGGCGAGGTCGTCGGACAGATTGGAGATCTGCTTGACGCGCACGCCGGTTTCCGGCTGTACCTCGTACTGTGTGACCGTCGGGCCGAAGGATGCGCCGATGACGTGCGCTTTGACCTTGAAGCTCTCCAGCACCGTTTCCAGCTTGCGGCTGACGGCGGAAACATCCGCCGCGGTCGGCTTGGGCGTGTTGCCCGTTTCCTGCGTCAGCAGGGACAGCGGGGGAAAGACGTAGGGTGCGCTTTCGTTCGGCGTGACCGTAAGCGGCTCTGCCGGGATGTCGGTTTCCTCTTCGGGAGCAGTCGGCTTTGCGCCCGCTCCGTCGGCTTTTTCCGGTTCGGCGGACATGCCGTCTGCCTGCTCCTTGACAGGAGAGGACGTCGAATCCGTTTCCGATTTATCGGGAACGGGTTTTTCCGGGACAGGGGAAGCGGAAACGTCGGTTTCCTCCTGCTTCGTATGGCGGAACAGCTCCGCGGGGACGCGGGAGAATACCTCCTCCTGCTCCTCGTCGGGCGTCAGGAAGCGGTGCTGCCCGTTGCTCTGCTCGACCGTGGGGACGGTGTCCGTGATCTTGCGGTCGTCCACCAATACGTTCGGGACCTTGCGTTTTCCTTCCTTCTGCGGGGGC
>CAYPYA010000131.1:0-6338 GCA_964414775.1 uncultured Ruminococcus sp.
CTTGCCTGCCGTGCGTTTCAGGGCGTTTACGACGAGCAGACAATCAACCATTGGCTGAAAACGTTTCTGCGCCGCTTCTTCAACGCGCAGTTCAAGCGTTCCTGTACGCCGGACGCGCCCAAGGTCGGATCGGTCAGCCTGAGTCCGCGCGGCGATTGGCGGATGCCGTCGGATGCGAGCTATGATGCGTGGTTGTTGTCCCGATAACTTGACAATTTGGAAGAACTATGATATGATAAGAACATCGGATATTTGCCGTAGGCAAATATGGTGCCGCCGCGCTGACATGAGAATCAGTGGAAGTCAAAACGGCGGTATGGTATTATTAAAGTGATTAAGGATTTTCCTTTTATATGAAAAAAGAAACGGATGGAAAGTCATAATGGATTACGAATTGCTTGCGGAGCTTTTGTTTCCGCAGATCAAGGAATTGCCCGCGGATATGGAAGCGCGTTATCCCGCGCGCGACCTGCCGGAGGGGGCGAAGGTCACCCGTTTTTCGCCCAGCCCGACCGGCTTTGTGCATATGGGCGGGATGTATCAGGCTGTGATCGGAGAAAACCTGGCGCACGCATCGCACGGGGTGTTCTATCTGCGCATTGAGGACACGGACGCGAAGCGGGAGGTGTCCGGCGCGGCGCAGGGGCTGATCCGCACCCTGTCGCAGTACGGCATTCACTTTGACGAGGGCGCGGACATCGGCGAAGACGGCGGGATCGTCAGCCGCGGCGCGTACGGTCCGTATCGGCAATCCGAGCGCAAGAACATTTATCAGACCTATGCCAAGCAGCTGGTGCGCGAGGGAAAAGCGTATCCCGTGTTTTCCACACCGGAGGAGCTGGAAGCCCTGCAGGCGGTGGATAAAAAGGCGGAAAACAGTCAAAAGGACTGGGAAACGGCTTCCGCGGACGCGCGGCGGGAAATGCTGGCGCACCGCGACATCACCGTCGAGCAGGTCAAACAGCATTTGCAGGCGGGACATCCGTTCGTTCTGCGTATCCGTTCGGACGGAGACGGGGAAAAGAAGCTGACCGTCACCGATCTGATCAAGGGAACGCTGGAATTGCCGGAAAACGACGAGGATTTCGTTCTGTTGAAGTCCGACGGCATCCCGACCTATCATTTCGCACACGCGATCGACGATCATCTGATGCATACGACGCACGTTCAGCGCGGCGAGGAATGGCTTCCCAGCCTGCCCAAGCATTTGCAGCTGTTCCGTTATCTCGGCTTCAAGCCGCCGAAGTATCTGCATACGGCGCAGATCCTCCGTTTGGATGAGAACGGAAACAAGAAAAAACTCTCCAAGCGCGATCTCGGCGCGACCATGGGGGATTACGATGCGCTCGGCTATCCGACGGAGAGCGTGATCGAATACCTGATGACGCTGGTCAACTCCAATTACGAGGAATGGCGTACCGCCAACCCCGATCAGCCGTATAACGCGTTTGCGGTCTCGGTGAAAAAGCTGTCCACCTCCGGCTGTCTGTTTGATTTTGATAAGCTGAACGACGTTTCCAAAAACGTCATCTCCAAATTCGACGCCAAGACCGTTTATGACGCGGTGCTTTCGTGGGCAAAGGCGTTTGATCCCGATTTTGCGAAGGTGCTGGAGAGGGACCCGGCGCGTTCGCTTGCCATCTTCTCCATCGGGCGCGGCGGCAAAAAACCCAGAAAGGATTTCGCCTGCTGGAAGGAAGCCAAGCAGTTTGTCAGCTTCTTCTTCCCGGAATATTTCCAAATCGAAGAGGACGCTTCGGGCGATCGAACGGATATCCGCAAGGTGCTGACGAAGTTCTGCGAAACCTACGACGGGCAGGACGACGCGAACATATGGTTTGAAAAGGTCAAGACGATCGCGGACGACCTCGGGTACTGCACGAACATGAAGGAATATAAAGCCAATCCGTCCGCCTATCGCGGAAGCGTCGGGGACGTCAGCAATTTCTTACGCGTTGCGCTGACGGGCAGAAGCAATTCGCCGGACCTGTACACGGTCATGCAGATCCTCGGCAAGGACGAGTCCTTCCGCAGGATCCGTGCGTACATCGACCGTATCGCGTAGGCAAATGCAAATGCAAACGCAAAGAATGTGAAAAAGGAATGGGGATCATCATGATAGAACCAACCAATTTTATCGAAGAGGCCATCAACGCCGACCTTGCCGAGGGCAAAGTCGAAACCGTTCATACCCGTTTTCCCCCCGAACCGAACGGATATCTGCATATCGGGCATTGCAAGGCGCTGGCGATCGATTTCGGGACGGCGCGCAAGTACGGAGGACTTTGCAATCTTCGTATGGACGACACCAATCCCGCCAAGGAGGACGTCGAGTATGTCGATGCGATCAAGCAGGACATCCATTGGCTCGGCTTTGACTGGGACGACCGTTTCTTCTACGGCTCGGATTATTTTGAGCAGGATTACGCGTTTGCGGTCGAACTGATCCGGAAGGGCTTGGCTTATGTCTGCGAGCTGACGCCGGAGCAGTTCCGCGAATACCGCGGCGACCTGACGCATCCGGCGGTCTCGCCGTTCCGCGACCGTCCGATCGAGGAAAGCCTTGACCTGTTTGCGCGTATGCGTGCGGGCGAGTTTGAGGAGGGGACCTATACCCTGCGGGCGAAGATCGACCTTGCTTCCGGCAACTTCTGGATGCGCGACCCGGTTTTGTACCGCATTCGCCATGTGGAGCATCACAGACAGGGAAGCAAATGGTGTATCTACCCGACCTACGATTTCGCACACCCCATTCAGGACGCGCTGGAGGGGATCACCCATTCGCTTTGCTCGTTGGAGTTTGAAATTCACCGTCCGCTGTATAACTGGGTCGTGGAGCACGTCTCCGTTGCGCATCATCCGCGGCAGATCGAGTTTGCCCGATTGAACCTGACCTACACGGTGATGAGCAAGCGCTTCTTACGCAGTCTGGTGGAAAGCGGTCAGGTGGACGGATGGGACGATCCGCGTATGCCCACCCTTTGCGGCCTGCGCCGCCGCGGCTATACGCCAAACGCGATTTTGGATTTCTGCAACCGCATCGGCGTTGCCAAGTCCGACAGTCTGGTGGATATCTCGCTGTTGGAGCATTGCCTGCGTGAGGAATTGAATGAGACCGCATTGCGCCGCGTCGCCGTTTTGCATCCGATCCGCGTCGTGGTGGAAAACTATCCCGCCGACCGTTCGGAAACGTTTTTGTTGCCGAACAACCCGAAGGACGAAAGCGCCGGAAAACGGGAGGTCCTGTTTACGCGGGAGCTGTACATCGACGCGGAAGACTTTTCCGCCGACCCGCCGCCGAAGTTCTTCCGCCTGAAGCCGGGCGGGGAGGTGCGTCTGATGGGAGCGTACATCGTGCGGTATCAGAGCCACAAGACGGATGCGGACGGAAACGTCACGGAGATCACCGTGACCGCCGATCTGGAAAGCGGATGCGGCAATCCCACCGACGGCAGAAAGGTCAAGGGGACGATCCATTGGCTGTCCGAGCGCGGCTCTTCCGAAACGGACGTGTATCTGTATGACCGCCTGTTCACCATTGAAAACACCAACGCCATTCCCGAGGGAAAGACGTTTGACGATTATCTGAATCCGCAGTCGGTCTGCTGTCTGCATCATTGCCGTGTGGAAGCGGCGCTCAAGGACGCAAAGCCGGGCGAGAAGTTTCAGTTCGTGCGTACCGGATACTTTACGAAGGACACCAAGCGGGACGCGTTCCTGCGCATCGTGGAGCTGAAGGATGCCAAGCCGATCTGACGGAAGAGGGGATAAGCATATGCACAACCAATGGATCGTGGTCGGTGCGGGCATTTCCGGCGCGGTCTGCGCGCGGGTGCTTGCGGAAAACGGCTGTACGGTCACGGTGCTGGAAAAGCGCGGACAGATCGGCGGAAACGCCTATGACTGTCCTGACGACGCGGGGATTTTGATCCACCGTTACGGACCGCATATTTTCCATACCAATGACGAGCAGGTGTGGTCGTTCCTTTCCCGTTTTACGGAATGGAGACCCTACCGTCATAAGGTGTTCGCCATGGTGGGCGGTGAGTTTCTTCCCGTTCCGTTCAATCTGCAATCCATGGTCATTGCGTTCGGCTTCCGTAAGGCATCGCAAATGCGCGAAAAGCTGTTTGCCTG
The DNA here is from genome assembly GCA_964414775.1 of uncultured Ruminococcus sp. Taxonomy (GTDB): domain Bacteria; phylum Bacillota; class Clostridia; order Oscillospirales; family CAG-382; genus Coliplasma. Next base: position 4,138 of record CAYPYA010000131.1, read on the forward strand.
CTACGGAGAGGGAACGCAGGTGTCCGTTCTTGAACTGCAAAAGCAGAACGACCCGCTGCTGCGCGAGCTGGCGGAGTATGTCTATGAGAATGTGTTCCGCTTCTATACCGTGAAGCAATGGGGGGTAAAGCCCGAGGAGATCGACCCTTCCGTCATCGCGCGCGTCCCGATCCGTCTGTCGGAGGACAACGGGTATTTTACGGACCGCTATCAGGGCATCCCCGCGGACGGCTACACTTCCATGCTGCTTCGTATGCTGACGCATGAAAACATCACCGTGCAGACCGATTGCGACGCGAAAACGGTTCTGTCGCTTGCACAAGGAAGGATTTCCTGTCGCGGAACGCCGTTTGACGGCGGAGTGGTGTACACCGGCGCGCTGGATGAGCTGTTCGACCGCAAGCTCGGCGCGTTGCCGTACCGTTCGCTGGATTTTCGATTCGAGACGCTGCAGCAGGAGTACGCACAGCTTTGCGGGACTGTCAATTACACCGTCAGCGAGCCGTACACCCGCATCACCGAGTTCAAGCATCTGACCGGACAGAAAGCGCCGGTCACCACCATTGTCAAAGAGTTTTCCAAGCCCTGCGGCGAAACGGACATTCCCTATTATCCGATCGATCATGAGCGCTCTGCGGCGCTGTATCGGCAGTACCGCGCGGAGGCGGAGCAGTATCCGTCGCTGTTTTTGGTCGGACGGTTGGCGGAATTCCGTTACTACAACATGGACGCGGCGGCGGCGAGCGCGTTGCGTCTTTGCCGTTCCGTCAGCGCATCGACGTCTGTTTGAAAGGGAAGCATATGAAACTCATTACCTTTGTTGTCCCGTGCTACAATTCGCAGGCATACATGAAAACCTGTATCGAGAGCCTGCTGCCTGCCAGGGAAGTATGCGAGATCATTCTGATCGACGACGGCTCGACCGATTCCACCGCCGAGATCGCCGACCGCTATGCAGAAGCGTATCCCGACTGCGTGCGCGTCGTGCATCAGCCCAACGGCGGACACGGCGAGGGCATCAATCAGGGACTGCGGCTTGCGCAGGGCACTTATTTCAAGGTGATCGACTCGGACGACTGGGTGGACGCGGATGCGCGCGACCGTGTTTTGCAGACGCTTGCAGAGCTGGAAACGCAGGGCGGCGTGGATCTGATGGTTTGCAATTACGTTTATGAAAAGCCGCAGGATCGTTATCAACGGGTGATCCGATTCGGAAACGCATTGCCGGAGGGGCGTGTGCTCGCATGGCGGGACACGCATCTGTTCCGCATCAGCCAACAGCTTTCGCTTCATTCCTGCATTTACCGTACGCAGGTCGTGCGGGACAGCGGTCTGCAATTGCCCAAGCACGTTTTTTATGAGGACAATCTGTTCGTATATACCCCTTTGCCGCTGGTGAAACGGCTGTACTATCTGAACGCCGATTTTTACCGTTACTTTGTCGGCAGAGAGGGACAGTCGGTCGCCAAGCAAGCGGTGATCAGGCATTGCGCCGATCAAAGAAAGGTTTCGGAATTGGTGTTTGCCGCGCATGATATCGACGAAATCCGTAAGAAAGACCCCAAGCTGGGGCGGTATCTGCACCATTCCATGAGCTTTCTTGTGATCCTTGCGGTGCTGTTTACCCGTTTGCAGAACAGCAAGGAGGGGGATAAGCAGATGCGGGAATTCTGGCAGAACTTGATCCGCATCAACCCGAAAAAGGGCAAGCATATGTACCGTTTCAGCCGCGCGGGCGTGCTGATCCTGTCCATGCCCGGCTACCCGGGGCGACTGCTTTGCCGTTTCTTCTATTGGTTCTCGCACGTGGTCGTGCATTTCAATTAAAACAAGTTTTTGTGTACGAAACCAACCGAAAAAGCCGCCTTTCACAGGCGGCTTTCAGACTGATGGCAAACTCCGTTTGCCATCAGTCTGAAGAGAAAACCGTGTAGAAAAGCATTACTTTTCTACACGGTTTTGATATTTATTGTAGCGCAAGGCGGAAACCCTGATGGTTTCCCCTTGCAATTCCTTTCCTTCCGAAAGCTTTGTCTTCGCTCTGAAAAAGCCGCCTGTGAAAGGCGGCTTTTTGCTTTGTACAAATCGGAATTTTACGGCTCGGTCGCGGCAAGCGCGTCCTTGCGGGACAGGTTCAGACGACCCTTCTCGTCGATCTCCGTCACCATGACCTTGATCTGATCGCCGACGGCGACCACGTC
>CAYPYA010000132.1:0-1669 GCA_964414775.1 uncultured Ruminococcus sp.
CCAGTTTCATTTTGGCATACTTCCGTATTATAGTGCAGTATGTTATGATATCACACTTCTTCCCGCTTGTCAACCCCTCTTTTCCATTTTTTTCGGATTTTTTTGAGTGCTTTTTTCGGGGGAGGACTTTTGTAAAAGTCCTCCCCCATACCCCCCACTCAAAACTTTCAATTCCGCCAAGCCGCTTGGCTTGGCGGTGAATGAACAAAAAAGTTTTGCCGTCCATCTCTCCCAAATTCCCTCATACATCCCAAATACACCTTTCTTCTCCCACCGACAAGCCATGCGGCTTGTCGGCATTAAGGTTTTCGGGGGTTGCAAGGGGGTGCTTTTTTATAAAAGCACCCCCATGCATTTCTCTCCGTTTTATGGTATATTATCCCCAAACACACAAACGGGAGGCAATCATGCTTGCAAGCCAACTGAAAGAGCGCATTCGGCGCGGCGAACTGGACGAATCGTTTGCGTCGATCTATACGGACCCAAGTACGCAGAGGGCGCGGTACGTCGAGCTGCTGGAGGAATTCCTGAAGCGTTACGGCGACCGCGAAACGGTGCTGTTCACATCCCCCGGCAGAACGGAGGTATCGGGCAACCACACCGACCACAACCACGGCAAGGTGCTTGCCGCGTCGATCGATCTGGACATCATCGCCGCCGCGTCCCCGACCGACGACGACTTGATCCGCGTCAAGAGCGCGGGGTACAGCGAGGACAGAGTTTCCACGTCGCAGACCCAGAAGGACAGCCGTCCCGGCTCGTCGTCGGCGCTCATCGCGGGCATGTGCGACGCGTTCCGTAAGAACGGTCTGCAGGTCGGCGGCTTCGTCGCGTGTACGTCCGGCAACGTGCCGAGCGGTTCGGGGCTGTCCTCGTCCGCCGCGTTCGAGGTGCTGTGCGGGCGTATCCTTTCGGAACTATATAATAATGGAAGCGTTCCGCCGATGCAGCTTGCCAAATGCGGGCAGTACGCCGAGAACGTGTTCTTCGGCAAGCCCTGCGGGCTGATGGATCAGGCGGCGTGCGCCTGCGGCGGGTTTCTGTACATCGACTTCAATGATCCCGAGCGTCCCGAGACGGAAAAGCTGGACTTCGACCCCGAACGCATGAACTACCGTCTCTGCATCCTCAAAACGGGCGGCAGCCACGAGGACCTCACCCCCGACTACGCCGCCGTCCCGCAGGAAATGCGTAAGGTCGCGTCCCTGCTCGGCAAGGAAGTCTTACGCGACTGCGACGAAGCGGAATTCTATCGGCAGATCAGGTCTCTGCGCACCCAAGCGGGCGACCGCGCGGTCTTGCGCGCTCTGCACTTCTTCAACGAGAACAAGCGCGTCGAGCGTCAGCGCCGGGCATTGCGCGACGGCGACGGAAAGACCTTCTTCGAGCTGGTCGCCGCGTCCGGCAACTCCTCGTTCAAGTACCTGCAAAACGTCTTTTCGCCCAAACAGATCCGGGAGCAGGGCATCTCGCTCGCGCTTGCGCTGTGCGAACGGCAGGGCGCGGTCTGCCGCGTCCACGGCGGCGGCTTTGCGGGAACGGTGCAGGCGTACGTCCCCGTCGACCGCACGGACGCGTTTGTGACGTCGTTGGAAAGCGTGTTCGGCAAAGGCTCCTGCATGCTGCTGCAGATCCGCCGCTACGGCGTGTCCGTCATCGACGCAGACGG
>CAYPYA010000133.1:0-5777 GCA_964414775.1 uncultured Ruminococcus sp.
CCCTCCGCCCTCGCGTCGATGGCGGGCGCGGCGACCGCGTTGGAAAAGCCCGTGATCGGAACGAGCGTTCCCGCTCCCGCGTATTTTGCGATCTTGTCGAACCAGCCGATGCCCGTCAGCAGTCCGGCAAGGAAGATCAGCGTGACCGAGACGCAAAGCGACGCCTGCTGCTTCTCCAGTCCCGCCCATTGGTACAGGTCTCCCAGGATCTGCCCGATCAGGCAGATCGTGCCGCCGACCCAGAACGCCCGCATACAGTTTTGCAGACAGTGCGTGTGCTTGGCGCGGTCGTCCGCGTATTTTTGATATGCTTTTCTGTCCATCGTGTGTTCACAGCTTTCTGTAAAAATATGGTTTGTACGGGAATTATTGTAAACAGAACCGAAGAAATTATGCGCGAGGTCTTGACTTTTTCACGGGAAGCGAATATAATGAACAAAGATGCTGTGGCTTTTCGCAGTTTTCAATAACGGTAAGGTGGTCTGACATATGAAACAAAAATATCCGAAGCCGCAATGTGAAAAATTTGCCGGCATCCGTGAAATGCTTGACTATTCCGCTTCGACATACGGGGATACGGTCCTGTACCGTTATTTCAAAAAGGGAACGGAGATCGGAGAACTGACGTATAAGCAGATGCGCGAGCAGGTAGACTGCTTAGGAACGGCGATCGCGGCGCGGGGCTTACGCACTTCGACGGTTGCCATTCTTTCCGAGAGCCGTCCGGAGTGGATGATCTCGTTCTGTGCGATCGTTTGCGGCGGCGGTATCGCTGTCCCGATGGATAAGGAGCTGCAGGACGAGCAGATCTGTAACTTTCTGAATCGCGCCGGCGTTGAGGCGGTTTTCTGTTCGGATTTCTACGCGCAGAAGCTCAAAGCCATGCGCGGCGAGATTGCTTCTCTGAAATATATCATTGATTTTGACAGCGTGTCCGGCGAGTCTGCCGACGGCATCGACGAGGATTTCGGGCAGCTGCTGGAAAAGGGAGGACTGCTGATCTCCGACGGCTATGTGGAGTACACCAAAGCGCGGATCGATTCCTCCAAGACCTGCGCGCTTCTGTTCACCTCCGGCACGACCGGAACGAGCAAGGGCGTTATGCTTTCTCAGGACAATCTGACCGCCTGCCTGTATCATTCGCTGAATATGGTGGATATCCACCGCGGCGACGTGCTGTTCAGCGTCCTGCCGATGCACCATTCGTATGAACTGGTCTGCTGTGAATTGGGCGGCCTTTCCATCGGCGCGACCATCTGCTACAACAACAGCCTGAAATATTTCCTGCGCAACATCAAGATTTTTCAGCCGACCGCGATGGTGCTTGTACCGCTGTTCCTGACGACGGTATATAAGAAGATCTGCGAGGAGATCAGGAAAAAGAACAAGCAGCGGCTGGTCAAGGGCGCGGTTACCGTGACCAAGGCGCTGCGCCATGTCAAGATCGACCTGCGCAGAGTCGCGTTCTCGGAGATCACGTCCGCGCTGGGCGGAAAGGTTAGAACGCTGATCTGCGGCGGTGCGCCGATGGACCCGGATCTGGTGGATCGCTTCGAAGAGTTCGGCATCCGCGTTTGTCAGGGCTACGGCATTACGGAATGCTCGCCGCTGGTCTGCGTCGTTCCGTATACCGCGATGAAGCACGGCTCCGTCGGTCTGCCCGCTTACGGCACACAGGTCAAGGTGATTCAGACGGATGAAAACGGCAGGGAGCTGGACGCACCGGCGTACGCGATCGGTGAGATCTGTGTCAAGAGCCCGCAGGTCATGGTCGGGTATTACGAGGATGCGGAAGCGACGGCGGCGGTCTTTAACGACGAGGGATATTTCCGCACGGGCGATTTCGGCTATCTGGATGAGGACGGATACCTTTATATTACGGGCCGCAAAAAGAATATCATCATTCTTGCAAACGGCAAGAACGTGTACCCCGAGGAATTGGAGGAGTACCTGTACAAGATCGATCTGATCAAGGAATGCGTCGTGCTGACCCGCAAGCAGGGTAAGGACGAGGAGGTCATCACGGCTGTGGTGTACCCCGATTTCGATCAGCTCAAGGGCAAGACGGACGACGAGATCGTTTCGCTCATCAAAGAGGAGATCACAAAGGTCAATAAGAAGCTCCCGATGTTCAAGCAGATCCGGAACGTGGAGCTTCGCAAGACCGACTTTGAAAAAACGACAACGAAAAAGATCATCCGCAGTAAGGTTTGATCGCATACGGAGACGGATGGGAAAGGATAACGGTTATGTTTGAGAAAATCAAGGGAATTCTGGTCGAGGAATTGCATATCGAACCGGACGAGATCACGCCGGAAACGGAGATGCTGACCGGTCTGGGTCTGAATTCGCTGGAGCTTGCCGATCTGATCGTGATGTGCGAGGAACGGTTCGGGATCGTATTTGACGATAAGGATCTCGCGTCCTTGCTGACGGTCGGCGACGTGGCAAATTACATAGAGGCACATTCGTAAGAAATACGCAAAAAAAGACCCGGAACAACGCGCCGCAAAACAGGCGGTGTCATGCAGAGGGAGTAGTAGGCATGCGGTTTTTGACGGACAAGCCGTTTCAAAACCGTGTGCAGTAAGTCAACATCCTGACAAAAATATTGTCTGGCTTGCTTTAATTTACGAGACTCGAACATATCCTTGTGTAGGGTATGTTCGGGTCTTTCTGTTCCAAGTGCTCCGTGAGAAGAAAGGTTTGGATGTCTGTCATGACGGAAACGGTATGGTTTATCTGCAACAGCTTGCTGCTCGGAGTCGGTCTGGCAATGGACGCGTTTTCCGTTTCGCTGGCAAACGGCTTGCAGGAGCCGCGTATGCGAACCCGGAAACGGTTGGCGATCGCCGGTGTGTTTTCCTTTTTTCAGGCGTTGATGCCGTTGATCGGCTGGTTTTGCGTACATCAGTTCGCCTCCCGCTTCCATGCGTTTGAAGCGTATATCCCGTGGATCGCCCTTCTGCTGTTGGGGTTCATCGGCGGGAAGATGCTGTTTGAGGGGATACGGAAAAATAAGCAAGCGGACGAGCCGACGACGCTGACCGGCGGCATTCTGCTCATGCAGGGGGTCGCGACCTCCATCGACGCGCTTTCCGTCGGATTTACCATCGCGGAGTATGAAGTGACGTCGGCGCTTGTCTGCGCTTTGCTGATCGCGTGCGTCACGTTCGTGATCTGCCTGTGCGGCGTTTGGATCGGCAGAAAATGCGGAACGCGGCTTGCGGACAAGGCGTCCGTTCTCGGCGGTGCGATCCTGATCGGCATAGGCTTGGAGATCTTCATCAGCAGTTTTTTCTGAACCATAATATAAGAGAGAGAAGAAACATCATAAGAAAGGATGTAGGAGAAATATGAGCGGAAAATCGTTTGAGACCATGACCGCCGCCGACGTTTGCAGGGAATTGCAGACGGACGCGCAAACGGGACTTTCCGAACGGGAAGCCGCCGACCGTCTGGCGCGGTACGGCAAGAACCAATTGGAGGAAAAGCAAAAAAGATCGGTCGTTTCCGTCTTTTTCTCGCAGCTGCGCGATCCGATGATCTACGTGCTGTTTGCCGCCATCGCATTGACCGCCTGCATTTCCGTTTACGATACGGTTTTGTGGATGCGTGAATACCATTCGTTCGATTTCATCCGTTCGGGCGACTGGCCGGACGTGGTCATCATTCTGGCGGTGATCCTGCTCAATGCGACCATCGGCACGGTACAGGAATGGAAGGCACAGTCCTCATTGGACGCGCTGAAACGTCTTTCCAGCCCGGAATCGACGGTCATACGCGGCGGCAAGCGCATGCGCGTGAAATCCGAAACGCTTGTCCCCGGCGACCTTGTGATCTTAGAGGAGGGCGACACGATCGGCGCGGACCTTCGCCTTTTGACCTCCTATCATATGAAGGTCAACGAATCCAGCCTGACCGGTGAGTCCCTACAGGTCGAAAAGGACGCGGACGTCACGTTCAGCGAGCCGGTCGGCGTTGCGGACCGCCGCAATATGGTGTATATGTCCACGCCCGTCACCTACGGACGCGGAAGCGGCATCGTCTGCCGTCACGGGATGCAGACCGAGATCGGAAAGATCGCCTCTGCCATCGATGAACAGAAAGAAGAACCCACTCCGCTGCAAAAGGTGCTGGCGAAGCTGTCCAAAACCCTGGGCATGCTGACCCTGGGCGTCGTTTGCATGGTTTTGATCGCGGATGTGGTTTGGATCTTTGCGGACGGAAAGGGAACGCAGCTGGAAGCCTATGTCGAAGCGATCCTGTCCTCCATTTCTCTGGCGGTCGCCGCCATTCCCGAGGGACTGCCCGCGGTCGTTTCCATCGTGCTTGCACTCGGCGTGCGGAAGATGGTGAGCGCCAATACCGTGGTGCGTAAGCTTCCTTCCGTGGAAACGCTGGGCGCGGTCTCCGTCGTCTGCTCGGATAAGACGGGAACGCTGACGCAAAACCGCATGACCGTTGTGGAGGCTTATTGCAACGGCGAAGTGCTGACAAGAGAGCGCTTCAACGATCCGCAGACCGACGAATTCCGTCTGCTGGCGAGCGGACTGTCGCTTTGTACCAACGCAACGGTGGACGAGGGCGTTACGGGCGACCCGACCGAGATCGCTTTGGTGCAGTTTGCCAATGCGCTGTCGCTTCATAAAAGCGATCTGGAACGCGAAACGCCGCGTGTCGGAGAGCTTCCGTTTGACAGCGAGCGGAAAATGATGACCACCCTGCACCAAACGGAAAACGGAAAGGTGTCCTATACCAAGGGTGCTTTGGATTCCATTCTGCTGCATGCAGACCGTATTCTGGAAAACGGGACCGTTCGTCCGATCACGAATCGGGACATCGCATGCATCCGCGAACAGAATCACGCGTTCAGCGACCGCGCTTTGCGTGTGCTTGCGCTTGCGTACCGTCCCGCCGACGAGCCGATCGAGGAACAGCTGATCTATGTCGGTATGGTCGCCATGATCGATCCGGAACGTCCCGAAGCTAAGGGCGCGGTGGAGAAATTTACCCACGCGGGCATCCAGACGGTCATGATCACCGGAGACCATCGGGATACGGCGTTTGCCATTGCCCGCAATCTGGGAATCTGCCAAACCATCGAACAATGCCGTACCGGCGCGGAAGTGGACGAAATGAGCTTTGAACAGCTGCGTGAATGCTGTAAAACGGTGCGTGTGTTCGCCCGCGTCTCGCCCGAAAACAAGGTGCAGATCGTCAAGGCGTTCAAAGCCAACGGGCATATCTGCGCGATGACGGGCGACGGCGTGAACGACGCGCCCAGCCTGAAGGCGGCGGATATCGGCATCGCGATGGGCATCACGGGAACGGACGTCGCCAAGGGCGCGGCGGATATGGTCCTGACCGACGACAACTTCGCTTCCATCGAAAAAGCGGTGGAGGAGGGCAGAGGCATCTATGCCAATATTCAGAAAACCGTCTGCTTCCTGCTGTCGTCCAATATTGCGGAAGTGCTTGCGATGTTTTTGCTGATCTGCATCGGTCTGCCCGCGCCGCTGATCGCGATCCATCTGCTCTGGGTGAACCTGATCACGGACAGCCTGCCCGCCATCGCATTGGGCGTTGACCCCAAGGCAAAGGACATTCTGGACGAAAAGCCGCGCGACCCGAAGGAAAGCATCTTCGCACACGGCGGACTGCGCCGCGTGATCGGTTACGGCTGCACGCTGACCGTTTCGGTCCTGCTTGCCTATTTTTCGGCGGCGTGGCTGAACGGAGCGCGTGAATTCACGGCTGTCAAAGAACTCCTTTCC
>CAYPYA010000134.1:0-2537 GCA_964414775.1 uncultured Ruminococcus sp.
CCCGCCGCTGTCCCGCGAGGAGGAAACGGACCTGCTTTCCCGCATCGACGACGAGCAAGCCCGCAAGACGCTCGTGGAACGCAACCTGCGCCTGGTGGTTTACATCGCCAAGAAGTTTGAAAGCTCGGCGGTGGGGATCGAGGACTTGATCTCCATCGGAACCATCGGGCTGATGAAAGCGGTCAACACCTTCCGCCCGGACAAACAGATCAAGCTGGCGACCTACGCGTCCCGCTGTATCGAGAATGAAATTCTGATGTTCCTGCGGAAAAACGCGGGGGTGCGCAGCGAATTATCGCTGGACGAGCCGTTGAACGTGGACTACGACGGGAACGAGCTGCTTTTGAGCGACATGCTCGGAACGGAAAGCGACGAGGTCTGCCGCGAGCTGGAGGAACGCGAGGAAAGATCCATCATCCGCAAGGCGCTTGACAGCCTGTCCGATCGGGAGAAACGCATCATCGAGCTGCGGTTCGGCTTCGCTCCGGGCGGGAACGGGCAGGAGAAAACGCAAAAGGAGGTCGCAGACCTGTTGGGCATCTCGCAAAGCTACATATCCCGATTGGAAAAAAAGACGATCGAACGCCTGAAGGAGCTTCTGCGCAAGGAACAGTACTGAACGCGCTGCATACGGGGACAAAAAATGTGTAGAAAAGGTCTTCCTTTCTACACATTTTTGATCTTGTTCATTGTCGGGCAGGCAAATTTCCTGACTTGCTTTTCAGCCAAAGGTCTTGATGAATTCGCCGCGCACAAAATCGGTAAACTGTTCCACAAACGGCGGCGGAAACGCTTCCGAATACGCTTCCCTCGCATCCAGCATGGAATACCACGTCCGCGCCAGAAACGGCTGCAGTCCGCTGCGCGTGATGCCGCAGGGCAGTTTGTTCTCCCGCTGTGTTTCCAACGGCAGAAACGTTCTGCTCATTTCCAAGAACAACCGATCCGCGCCCGCCGTATGATGGTACAGATACGCGCCCGCCAGAAAGATCTCACGGCGATACCTTGTAAACCAGCCGTCCTCCGTTTCGTGTCCGCGGCGGTAGGCTTCGTATCCTTCCCGATCCCAATGCAGATCCAGAAACAGATGCAGCAAGACTCCGCGTGAAAACGGATCGGAAAGATCCAGCGTCTCCGCAAAGCGGTGCAGCGCCCCGAACCGATCTTCCACCCCGCGAAAATGCGTTTTGTCCTTCGCGTCCCGTTCGCTCAGCAGGTCGGGCGCAATATTTCCGGTATAAAACAGAGTCGGCGCGTTCGGAGAAACCTTTCCCGCACAGGAAAGGTGAACCATGGCAGAGGACATAACGCTTCAACCCTGTGCCCGCTCGAAGTTCCAAGCCGACAGGCACATATCCTCCAGCGTATGCTTCGCGCGCCAGCCCAACTCCCGCTCCGCCTTGGACGGGTCGGACCAGCATTCCGCGATATCGCCCGCACGGCGCTCCGTCACCCGATACGGGATCTTCACGCCCGTCGCACGTTCAAACGCATGGACCACATCGAACACGCTGTACCCTACGCCGGTCCCGAGATTGTAGATCTGTACGCCCGCCTGCTCCATATGGTTCAGTACCGCGACGTGTCCCGCCGCAAGATCCACCACATGGATGAAGTCGCGCACGCCCGTTCCGTCATGGGTCGGATAGTCGTCCCCGTACACCGACAGCTCCGGCAGCGTTCCGTTTGCGACCTTTGCGACATACGGCATCAGATTGTTGGGAATGCCGTTCGGGTTATCCCCCAGCAATCGGCTTTCATGCGCTCCGATCGGGTTGAAATAGCGCAGCAGCACCACGCTCCAACGCGGATCGGCAACATAGAGATCGGAAAGGATGCGTTCCAGATACAGCTTGGTCGTCCCGTACGGATTGGTCGTTCCGCCGGTCGGAAAATCCTCGCGGATCGGAACGGACGCGGGTGCGCCGTACACCGTCGCCGAGGAAGAAAACACGATCTTGAAGCACCCGTGCGAACGCATGACGTCCAGCAGATGCAAAGTCCCCGTAATGTTGTTATAATAGTATTCCAGCGGCTTTTCGACCGACTCCCCGACCGCCTTCTTGCCCGCGAAATGGATCACGACGTCAAACGTATATTCCGTGAAGATCCGTTCCAGCGCCGCACGGTCCAGCAGATCCTCCTTGAAAAAAATCGGTCTTTTCCCGGTGATCTTCTCGATGCTGTCTACCACCGTCGCTTTGGAATTCGACAGATTATCCACAATGACGATCTCGTCCCCGCGCTCCAAAAGCTGTACGCAGGTGTGAGAGCCGATGTATCCCGTCCCGCCTGTCACCAAAATACGCATATCCAACCGTCCCTTTCCATTCCGTATCTATAGTGGGATTTTATTGTAGCACAATTTTTCAAAAAATGCAAGAAAAAAACTGTTTCTTTTTGCTTTTTTCTGATCTTATTATATGAAAGAAGGGGCGAAACGGATTGTCGCGCGAAAAAACAAAAATTCCTTGACTTTATACAGAAAATGATGTATACTTATTGCAAGATTGTATGCAAACATATGCTTTCTAAAG
>CAYPYA010000135.1:0-8616 GCA_964414775.1 uncultured Ruminococcus sp.
TACGGGATGCCGCGCTCGCGCAAAGCGCGTTCATACGGAGCGGTCGTGCCCTTCAGCGCGCGGAACAGCAAAACGATGTCCCGATAGCGGTAGGGCTGCTGCCCTTGCTTGGTTTCCCGCGTACCGCTTTCGATCAGGCGCAAAATCTCCTCGGCGATGTAGTCCGCTTCGCGCTCACGCGCGTTTGCCTTCGAGCGTTCCTCGTGCGCGGCGAGCGCGACGGTGACGGGGTACATGGGGGCGTCCGTCTGCTTGGCGAACACCAGTTCCTCGCCCCGATACTCGCGTTCATAGGGGGTCTTTTCGGTGATCTGACGGAACAGCAGATTGACAAAGCGCAAGATCTTTTCCCCGCTGCGGAAATTTTCCCGCAGGAAGATGCGGGCGCACGGGCTGTCGCCTGCCTTGTCCGCATCGGGGAACGCGTCCTTATAGGACAGGAAGATGTCGGGGTAGGCGTTGCGGAAGCGGTAGATAGACTGCTTGACGTCCCCGACCATGAAGCGGTTGTTCCCCGAGGAAAGCAGCGTGAAGATGCGGTCCTGCAGGGGGGAAACGTCCTGATACTCGTCGATGCAGACCTCCTTGAGCTTTCGGCGTAAGGACAGGCACAGCGGCGTGGGCTGTCCGTCCTGCTCCAGCAAACGCAACAGGAAATGCTCCGCGTCCGAAAAATCCAGAACGGACGCGTCGCGTTTGGCTTGGGAATACAGTTCCTCAAAGCGGCGCAGGAACAGCGTCATGGCGCGTAGGATCGTCGCGGTCTTGCGGCATTGCTCCGCGCAGCCCGCCTCGCTCTCGGACGCGAACAGGGACAGCAGGCGTTCGGTTTCCTTCTGAATGCGGTCGCGCTCGGATTTGTAGAACTGCTTTGCCGTTTCGGACATGCCCTTGGTGCTCATGTTCGGCGGCTTTTCCGCAGGCGGCGTGCGGGAAGCGCGGACAAACGATTGGTAGCTCTGCCTGACCGCTTGGGACAGTTGACGTGTCCTTTCCTGCCAGTACGACGCGTTTGCCAGGCATTTGGGGTCGTCCGCCGTCTGCCCGACGTACAGGCAAAGCGATTCCGCGGCAGACGCAAGATCGTCGAACCATTCGGTCAATCTGGCCTGCAGCCTGCTTCCGAGCGGGGTTTGGAACAGCCCCTGCTCCATGCCCGACGCGTTGGCTTGCATCTCGTCGGCGCAATGCTCCAGCCAGCCGAAATAGTCGGTATAGGCGCGCAGTCTGCCGTACAGATCCAGCATGGTGTCGGCAAGCGGGCCGTCTTCCTTCGTCCCCGTAAAGGTGTCGGCAAACAGCAGAAAGCTCCCGTCCCCGGACTCGTAGAACGCGTCGATCACCGTTTCCATCGCTTCACGCGCCAAAAGTCCGGTCTCCTGATCGTCCGCCATGCGCAGACGCGGGGAAAGCCCGAGCGTCTGGAAATTGCTCCGCACGATCTCCAGACAGAAGGAATGGATGGTGCTGATATGCGCGCCGGACAGCAGGTACAGCTGGGAGCGCAGACGGCGATCCTCGGGGTGCAGACCGGAAAGCTCGCTGATCGCCTGATACAGCTTTGCCTTCAGATCCGAAGCGGACGCTTTGGTGAACGTGACGATCAGGAAATCCTCGATCGACGCGCCGTTTTGGATCTGTTCGATGACGCGCTGTGTCAGAACCGTGGTCTTTCCGCTTCCCGCGCCGGCGGAGACCAAGAGCGTTTTGCCTTGGGTATGAATGGCCTGCAATTGTGCGTTTGTCCAGTTTGGCATTGTGAACGCTCCTTTCCCGATTATGTTTCGTGATAGCGGCAGACGGGGCGCAGCTTACAGTAGCGGCAGGCGTCATGATCCGTGTCGAGACGGACGGGGGACACGTCCATGCGTCCCTCCAGAACGCCGCCCGCGCTTGCAAGCAGCTGTTCGGTCAGCGTTTCCCGCAGCTCGTCAAAGCCCTGTGCGGAAAGGGTGGACTTGCTCGGCTTCACCGATCCGTCCTCATTGAATTTGATCGGAACAAAGGCTGCGCTTGCCGAACGGTCCATCGCCAGCGCGACCCCGGTATCCTCTAAGAGCAAGCCGCTTCGGGTCAGCTTTTCCTGTATTTTTTTGCGGATCTGCTCGTCGCCGTCGGCTTCGTTCGCTTCCGCGAACGGTAAGATCGCCGCGTCGTACAGCACGCCCGCGGGGCGCAGGGGGCGACCGGACTGCGCCGTGGCGCAGTAGGCAAACAGGTACAAAAGCATCTGCTCGTCCAGCCCGTAGGTTTGCGCATGGGTCAGCGAAAGGCTTTTGTTATAGGTCTTGTAGTCCACGACGCGGATATAGGACGCATCCGCGGCGTCATAACGGTCCACGCGGTCGATCACGCCGCACAGAAGCACCCTTTTCCCGTCGGCACGCGTGAGCATGAGCGCATGAAGCTCGCTGCCCGGCAAGCCGATGCCGACTTCAAACCCGATCGGGAGAAAATCGCTGTTTGCCAGCTCCTTACTGAGACGCTCCAACAGCAAAAGCAGCGCCTTTCGCAGGTTGCGGCAGGTATGCAGGAAGCGTTTCCCGTCCGTTTCGGCGTGCAGGGAAGCGATGTACTCGTTCATCAGCGCGTCCGTTTCCCGTTCGAGCTGTTCTTTGGAGTCCGGCGGTGTGAAGCGTCCGGGCGCCGTATGCATCCGCAGGAAGCGTTCCAGGATGGCGTGCAGGAAGGTTCCGAACTCCACGGAGGAAAAGAAATTGGTCTTTTTTTCCTTCAGCCGCAGAAGGCTGTTGCCGAAATAGGAAAACGGGCAGTAGCGGTAGCGTTCGACGCTGCTGGGCGAAAAGCGCACGGCGTCATACGGATAGTCGATGCTTGCCTGCGGTTCAAAGACGGCGCGTTTGCCGTCCGGCAAGGGCAGTCCCTTTTCCGAAAGCAGGATCCGCAGGGCTTCCTTTTCTTCCCCGTCGGGCAGGGACGCGAACACCGTCAGCGCGTTTTCCGCGGAAAACAACGCCTGTTCCCCCTGTCCCGTATATCGGCAGACGGGGAGATTCGGCAGTAATTTTTCGATGCGCAGAACGGCGGGCGACGGGCGCAGCTGCTCGCCCGAAAGCGTTCCGGTCGGATAGGTCAGAAGCAGTTTTTCGGACGGGGCGGCGAGTGCCTGATAGAACCACACCCGCTCCGCCTGCAGCTTTTCGGGGCGGGACAAAGCGACACTGACCCCCTCGCCCTCCAAAAGCGTCATTTCCGGATCGTCAAACAGCAGCTCGTCCCCGACGGAGGAAGGGAATTTGCCGTCGTTACAGCCCATGAGGACGACCGCCTTGGCGCGGTCGGGACGGCAGAGCGAGGCCTCTCCGACCGTGACGGAATCCAGCGACGACGGGATCGCGCCCAGACTGTATTGGGAAATGGTCAGCTTCAAAAGCGAAAGCAGCCGTTTCAGACCGTTCCTTCCCGCCATGGGCGTTTGCCCGCAGAGCGTTTCGAGATGCTCCCAAACGCGCATGAGCAGTTCCCAAAGCTGGCTGTCCTTTGCCGCCTGCTCGGTCTCGCCGCGCGACAAAGCGTCGTTGACCGACTGTGTAAAGCGTTCGGGCGCGCAGACGGCTTGCAGATGGTCGTACAGCGCGGTCAGTAAGGTCTTCCCCGTCGCGTTCCTGTCGCAAAGGGACGCACGCAGTCGATCCCAAGCGGGGTACAGTTTCCGCTTTGCTTCATTGACCGCGTTCAGGTCGGCTTGCTGTTCCTCGGTCATGTCGCCGGTGAGATAGCCGTCGGGGTTGTTCGTAAAGTCCTTCCCGTCATACCATTTCCCGCCGCGTATCCTCCAGCTTTCCGCATAGCGTAAGATCACGTCGCATTCCTCGTCGGACAAAACCGAATAGCCGCTTTTCAGATAGGTTTTGACCGTATGCAGCGAAAAGTCCGTGAGCACCAGTTCCAAAGACGCACAGACGAAGCTGCAAAGCGGCTTGGTCTGCAGATCGTCCTTTTCGGAGAAGAAGAACGGGATATGATTCTGTTCAAACACCGCGTCCAGAATGCCCGCATAGGTTTCGACATGGCGCGCCATGACGGTGATGTCGCGGTAGCGGTAGCCCTCCCGCACCCATTGCAGCACCTGCGAAGCGACCGCCTCGGCTTCTGCAAAGGCGTGCTCCGCTTCCACGATTCTTACGTCGTTCACCTTATCGGGATAGGTGGGCGTTTCGTCCTCCCAAAGATAGCGTTCCAGATGCTTCAGTTCCCCGCTCTCGCTGCGGCGATACGGACCGACGAAAATTTCCCGTACCTGACCCGACGCATGCTCCTTCAGGCGGAACGCGCTGTTTTTATGGGAAGTAAACAGTTCCCGCCCGTCATAGGTGAAGCTGCAATACACCTCGTCCGCCTGCTTCAGGATCTCGGAAAGCAGGGAGAATTCCTGACCGGTAAAGGTATAGTACCCATCCACAAAGACGGTCTTCCCGGTGAAAAAGGGCTTGCCTGCCAGCTCGTCGGACAGCACGCTCAACGCGTCGCGCGGGTCGCGCTTGGTCTCGTCAAAATACGCGTCGTAGGCTTCGTACAGCAAGGCGACGTCCGACAGCTTACGCCCCAGACGCGCGTCCTGTTCTTTGAGTTTGGGCAAACAATCGCGCAGCTGTTCGGGGCGGATGCGTTCGGAGCGCAATCTGCCGAACAGACCGAACAGCCCCTCCAAGAACGACGCGTCCGACGCGCAATCGCCGTATTCCTGCAAATTTCGACGGTTTTCATAAGTCAAAACGGACAAAAGGGCGCACAACGCGCCCTTATCGGGATAGGTCACGGCAAGGTCTCCGAACGAGCGCGCGACCCGTTCGGGCAGCCGCTCGAAGTTGAGGATCTCCACCGAGAGGTTGCAGCCGTCCCCCAGGCGTTCGAGGATCTCCCGCTCCGCCTGCACCGACTGCTGTTCGGGCGCGATCCAGACGCAGGGGCGACCCGAACGGTACGCCTGTTCCAGTTTTGCATACAGGTATTCCGTTTTTCCGCTTCCCGCGGGACCGACGACCTGATACAGCATGATGACCTCCTGTTATTGATCTCTTTTGACGCTTGTAAAATGCAGTTTTACAAGCGGCTATTTACCGAAAAAGAATTCCAGCAGCTTGAACCGAAAACGGTAGGTCTTCCTGGTAAAGACCTTTCCGGACGAGCTGTCGATGCCGACGCCGTCCAGACTTTCCTTCGCGCCGGAGGCGGACATGCACAGCGGCGGGAACAAACAGCACCACCAGTTTTGCCCCGCGCCGTCACCGAGCAGGATGCGTAAGGAGCGGTACTCCCCCGCCGGAAAATCCACCCCGTCGTAGCTTCGCGTGGGGTAGGTCTCCACGCCGAACACCGCCTTCGCCCGATAGGGAAAGCCGTTTTGCTCCAGCACGCGGTCGGCGATCCGCTCCATTTGCTCCGACGCGCGGTCGATCTTTGACAGCGCGTCCTCCGTTTCGGAAACGCCGTCAAACAGATTGCCGCATTCGGCAAGGATGGCGTCGCGTACCTGCAGCTTGACCGACTGATCCTCCTCGGAATCGGAATTCGCCAGCACGTGCAGGCGAATGACCGCGTCATAGATCTTTGCTTCCTTTGCCGGAACGGTCAGATCGATCATCCAAATCAGCAGCACCGACGCGCAAACGGCGCAAAGAATTCGTTCCCAGAGCTTCCATGTAGGCTTACAAGTAAGAATCGTTTTCATTTTTATGTTCATCCTTTCTCCTGTTTCAAAAGGAGTATGGACGAACGTTTTGCGTTTCAACGCTTCAGTATGCAAAAACCGTTCGACAGGAGACGGCAAAGAAGCCTTTTTGCCGTAGGCTTGCCGCCTGACGGTGCGCTGCCTCTTCCGACGCGAACACGCCGAACACGGCGCTTCCGCTTCCGCTCATGGACGCTTCCGACGCGCCGCCGGACAGCAGCTCCCGCTTGAGCAGGGCGATATCCGGGAGCGCTTGGATCGCCGCGCGTTCGAAATCGTTCCCGCGCCCAGGCGTTTCGGTTCGATGCTTCCACGGCGCGTATGTGTCCAGCCGACGGTACATTTCGGGGGTGGAAAGCCCCGCCTGTCCGCGCGCGATGACAAGATATTCCGTTTCGCCGCAGGGCAACGGGGTCAGCACCTCCCCGATCCCGGTACAAAGGCATTTGCCGCCGTGCAGACAGAACGGGACGTCCGCACCCAGAAAGCACGCCAGCCCGTACAGCTCCCGTTCGCTCAGCGGAGACGGGGCAAGGTGGTTCAGCAAACGCAAAACCGCCGCCGCGTCCGCGCTCCCGCCGCCCAGACCCGCGCCGACGGGGATGCGCTTTTCCAGATACAGCGCATAGGGAGGAAGCTCCGTGCGCGTTTGCTTTGCAAACGCCCTTGCCGCCTTGACGCACAGGTTCTCTGTTCCGTTCAGAGCCGGAACGGAGCAGGAAAAGCCGAATTCGTCCGCGGCACGGAGGGTCAGCGTATCGCACAGCGAAACGCTTTGCATGACCGTTTGCAGGGTATGGTAGCCGTCGTCACGCACGCCCGTCACGGCAAGATAGCGGTTGATCTTGGCGTACGCGTCGATCCGCAAAGGGTTCATAACGTTTTTAAGAACTCCCCGATACGGGAGACAGCCTGTTCGATATGACGGACGGAATACGCGTAGGACAGGCGGGCAAAGCCCTCTCCGCACTCCCCGAACGCCGCACCCGGCACGATGGCGACCTTTTTCTCGTACAGCAGCCGCTCGCAGAATTCGTCGCCGGACAGCCCGTACCCGCCGATATAGGGGAACACGTAGAACGCGCCCTCGGGGCGGAAGCAGGTCAGCCCGATCTCCTGCAAGCGGGAAACGATGAGGTTGCGGCGGGCGCGGTACTCCGCTTTCATCCGCTCGATGTCCTCGTCCCCGCTGCGCAGCGCCTCGATGGCGGCGTACTGGCTGGTCGTGGGGGCGCACATGATGCCGTACTGGTGGATCTTCGCCATCTGCTTTGTGAACACCTCCGGCGCGAGCGTATAGCCCAGCCGCCAGCCTGTCATGGCATACGCCTTGGAAAAGCCGCCGACCACGACGGTGCGTTCCCGCATGCCCGGCAGGGACGAAATGGACGTATGGCTGCCGTCATAGGTCAATTCGGCATAGATCTCGTCGGACAGCACCAGCACGTCCGTATCCCGCAGAACGTCGGCAAGCAGGGAAAGCTCCTGCCTGGTCATGCAAGCGCCCGTCGGGTTGTTCGGGAACGCCAAAACCAGCGCCTTGGTGCGTTCGGTGATCGCGCCTTTGAGCTCTTCCGCGGTCAGCTTGAAGCGGTTCTCCGCCTTCAAGGGGAGCGGAACGGGTGTGCCGCCCGCCAGCGTGACCAAAGGCGCATAGCAGACAAAGCAGGGCTCGGGGACGATGACCTCGTCTCCGGGGTTGACCGTCGCACGCAGGGCAAGGTCGATCGCCTCGCTCCCGCCGACCGTGACGATGATCTCCGTTTTCGGGTCATAGGTCAGCCCGAACCGCCGTTTCTGATAGGCGGCGATCTCCCGGCGGAACTCCAGAAGCCCGTTGTTGGAGGTATAGTATGTACGCCCCTCCTCCAAAGAACGGATGCCCGCGTCGCGGATATGCCACGGGGTGACGAAATCCGGCTGTCCGACCGTCAGGGACACGACGTCCTTCATTTCGTCCAGCACGTCGAAGAATTTACGGATGCCCGACGGACGGATGGACGTGATCTTTCCGTTCAGGCGTGTTGTCGGATCAAACATTACCAGCTATTCCCCCGTTTATCCGCCGTATCCGGCTGATACACCACATCGTTATCCTTATAGGTCTGCAGCACGAAATGGGTCGCGGTGGAGGTCACGCCCTCCATGGTCGCCAGCTTTTCCGCGACGAACAGCGCGACGTCCCGCATGCTGTCGCCCTCGACAAACAGCGCCAGATCGAACCCGCCCGACATCAGAAACACGCTCTTGACCGCCGGGAAGCAGGCGATCCGCTCCGCGACGCTGCCGAAGCCCTTATCCCGCTGAGGGATGGTTTTCAATTCGATGAACGCGCGGACGACGCGGCGGTCGGTCTTTTCCCAGTTGACCACCGTCTTATAGGACAGAATGCTGCCGTCCTGCTCGCACGCGTGCAGAAGCTGTTCGACCTCCTCCTTGGGAGCGTCCAGCATGGTGGAGAGCGTTTCCGCGTTCAGATGCGCGTCCTGTTCCAGATAGGACAGGAGAGTGTTTTTGTCGATCATAAGAGTACCTCGTCAATCTTTCTCAGATATTTTTTCCGTTTGCGAAAAGCCGTCAGACTGTCAAAGCCCGCCTGCTTTGCCAGCCGCAAGGCGTCGGGCAGACCCGCGCCGACGTCGCTTTCGCGGTGCGCGTCGCTGCCGACGGTCAGGTATTTTCCGCCCAGCGCACGGTAAAGGCGCAGCAGGGACAGCCCCGGATCGGGCTCGGGAAGGGGGTCTTTGGCGCGCAGGCAGGAGGTGTTGATCTCCAACGCGATCCCCCGTTCGATCAAAGCACGGAAGATCGGGGTAAAGTGTTCGAGCATTTGCTCTTGTCCGCCCGTGATGCGTTCGCGGCGGTCGCTCGGCAGGTAGCGCAGGGGGTAGCAGACATGCGTCAGCACGTCCGCCTTTGCCTGT
>CAYPYA010000136.1:0-4929 GCA_964414775.1 uncultured Ruminococcus sp.
ATTATGACAAATGAGCCGATTTGTATGTTGACAGCGCCGTATACGGTATGATAATATGAATGCGTAAAATAACAAAAAAAGAGAAAAAGGTATCGTTATGGCAGAGTTTGTGATTTTCGCGGATTCCTCGGTCGATCTGACCCCCGAGTGGGTGGAGAAATACGATCTGCATATCGTATCGCTGCGCCTGTTCATCAACGAAAAGGAGGAGGACGAGTCCCGTTTGGAAACGCACGCGTTCTATGATCGCCTGCGCAGCGGGGAAGTCGCTTCCACCTCCGCGCCCAACTTAGAGGATTATCTCAACCCGATGGAAAAGGTTCTGCAAGCAGGACAGGATATCCTGTATATCGGGTTTTCCACGGGGCTGAGCAGCTCGTTCAACAACGGAAAGCTTGCCGTTGACGAGCTCGCGCAAAAGTACCCCGAACGGAAGCTGTATGCGGTCAGCTCGCTGTGCGCCTCGACCGGACACGGGCTTTTGGTACTGCTTGCCGCGATGAAGCGCGAAAACGGCGCGTCGATCGAGCAGGTGCGCGATTACGCCGAGGAAACCAAATTGCACCTTTGCCATTGGTTCACCGTGGACGATCTGATGTTCCTGAAGCGCGGCGGCAGAATTTCCGCTTCGACGGCGCTGGTCGGCACCATGCTGGGCATCAAGCCGGTCCTGCACGTCGATAACGAGGGTCACCTGATCAATATGGGCAAGGTGCGCGGACGCAAAGCGTCCCTGAACGCCATTTTCGATAAGGCGAAGGAGACCGCGACCGATCCCGCCTCCCAGGTCATGGCGATCTGCCACGGCGACTGCCCGGAGGACGCCGCATATCTGGCGAACCGCGTGAAAACCGAGCTGGGCGTCAAAGAGGTCATCATCTGCCCGACCGGCGCGGTGATCGGCGCACATTCCGGTCCCGGCACGCTCGCTTTGTTCTTCTTGGGAACACAACGGTAACGACCGCTTGGAAAAACAACCGCGCTGCGGTTGTTTTTTTGTCCCTATGTCCCGTCGGAAAAGAACGGTTGCATTTTGCACGGAACTGTGCTATACTGTCGGTAACGTCCACCGAACGAAAAAGAAACCGAAGCTGACGCGATGTACGAAAGGCATGGTCTTACGCATGAACAACGAACAAGTCTCTCTCTTTGCCGATGGGCAAACGACCGACAGGCAGAACGCCGAGGGGCAAAACAAACCGATCGACGGCTTGCTGAGCGAACCGCTTGCCGCGCGGCTGCGCCCGAGGGATCTGTCCTCCTATTGCGGACAGAAGCATCTGCTGGGAGAGGGCAAGGTCCTGCGCCGCCTGATCGAAAACGACACCGTCGGCTCCATGATCTTCTGGGGGCCTCCCGGCGTCGGGAAAACCACGCTGGCGCGCATCATTGCCAATCGGACACAGGCGGATTTCGTGGATTTTTCCGCGGTCACCAGCGGTATCAAGGAGATCAAGCAGGTCATGCAGCAGGCGGAGGACCGCCGTCAGTTCGGCGGGAAAACCATTCTGTTCGTCGATGAAATCCACCGCTTCAACAAAGCACAGCAGGACGCGTTTCTGCCGTATGTGGAAAAGGGAAGCATCATCCTGATCGGCGCGACGACCGAGAACCCGTCGTTCGAGGTCAACGGGGCTTTGCTGTCCCGCTGTAAGGTGTTCGTTCTGCAGGCGCTGTCGACCGAGGACCTGGTCGGACTGCTCAAGCACGCGCTGACCGACGAACGCGGCTTCGGGAATCAGAAGATCGTCATCAGCGACGAGCTGATCGAGGCGATCGCCCGCTTTGCCAACGGCGACGCGCGCAACGCGCTGTCCACGCTGGAAATGGCGGTGTTAAACGGCGAAACGGACGGCGATCAAACGGTCGTCACGCCGGAGATCGTCGCGGGCTGCACCTCAAAAAAATCTTTGCTGTACGACAAGAACGGAGAAGAGCATTACAATCTCATTTCCGCTTTGCATAAGTCCATGCGTAATTCCGACCCCGACGCGGCGGTCTACTGGCTGGCAAGAATGCTGGAAGCGGGCGAGGAACCGCTGTATATCGCAAGGCGGCTGGTTCGTTTCGCAAGCGAGGACGTCGGTCTTGCCGACCCGAAGGCGCTGGAGCTGACGGTCGCCGCATATCAGGCGTGCCACTTTCTGGGAGTGCCGGAATGCAATGTGCATCTGACGCAGGCGGTCGTGCATCTGTCGCTTGCGCCCAAGTCCAACGCGCTGTACATGGCTTACGAGGCGGCGAAAAAGGACGCGCTGAACACGCTTGCCGAGCCTGTCCCGCTGGTCATCCGCAACGCGCCCACCCGTCTGATGAAGGAACTGGACTACGGGAAGGGCTATCAGTATGCCCATGACACCGAGGAGAAGCTCACCGACATGCAATGCCTGCCGGACGCTCTTGTGAACAGAGCCTATTACCGCCCGACCGAAGAAGGGCTGGAAGCCAAATATAAAAAACGCTTAGAGGATATCAAGGAATGGAAAAAAAGCAAAAAAAGATCCTGAGCAAAACTTTTGAATCAAAATTGCCCGAACAGTACCGCGCGGTCAAGACGGTAGACGCGAAGCAAAAGAAATTTGCCGTCATCATGAACCTTGTTTCTTCGCTCATCACGGTTTTGACCGTCGTGATCGCCGCGCTTCTTGTCAGACCGACCGACTTTTTCGGACAGTACAGCCTTGTGCGCAATCTGCTGTTCCTTGTTTTCATGGTCGCCTATGTCGTTCTGCACGAATTGGTACACGGCGCGGCGTATAAGCTGTTGACCAAGCAGAAGCTGACGTTCGGTCTGACCCTTTCCGTCGCGTACTGCGGCGTTCCGCATATCTACGTATACCGCAAGACGGCGTTGATCGCTTTGCTTGCGCCGTTCTGCGTCTTTTTGCCGATCTTCCTGGCGGCGGCGATCCTTCTGCCGAACGAGTGGGATCAGGTGTACGCCGCGTTCCTGTTGGGACTGCATGTCGGCGGCTGCAGCGGCGATCTGTATGACGCTTACCTTTACCTGTTTCGGTTCAGAAGTTCGTATACGCTCATGCAGGACACCGGCCCGAAGCAAACCTTCTATTTACCGTCTGAAAACAGCAAGGAAACCCTATGAAGATCCGATTATCCGATCATTTTACCTATCCGCGCTTGCTCCGCTTCTGCCTGTCGCCCATCATCACGATGGTGTTTACCTCCGTTTACGGCGTGGTGGACGGCTATTTCATTTCCAATTACGTCGGCAAGGACGCGTTTGCCGCGGTCAATCTCATCATGCCCTTTCTCATGATCATGGGCGGCTTCGGCTTCATGATCGGTACGGGCGGCAGCGCGCTGACCGCGAAGCTGCTCGGTGAGAAAGAGAACGAACGGGCGAACCGCTGCTTCACCATGATGGTGCGCTTCACGCTCGTTCTCGGCCTGCTCCTGTCCGTCCTCGGCATCGTTCTGATGCGCCCGATCACCCAACTGCTGGTCATGGGTGCGCAGGACGTGACCGAGCAGATGATCGAATGCTGTGTCGTTTACGGGCGCACCGTGATGCTGTTCAACGCCTCGTTCATGCTGCAAAGCGTGTTCCATCCGTTCCTGATGGCAGCCGAAAAGCCCAAGCTCGTGCTGACGGTCACGGTGGCGGCAGGGGTCTGCAATATGGTGCTGGACGCGCTGTTCGTCGCCGTTTTCCGTTGGGGCGTGGTCGGCGCGGCGCTGGCGACGGGCATCAGCCAATGCGTCGGCGGTCTGCTTCCGCTTCTGTACTTTCTGCGCCCGAACAAAAGCCTTCTGCGGCTGGTCAAAACCAAAACGGAGGCACGGCTGCTGCTCCGTGCCTGTGCCAACGGCTCGTCCGAGCTGATGAGCAACATCTCCATGTCGCTGGTCAGCATCCTGTACAATGTACAGTTGCTCCGCCTTGCGGGCGAAAACGGCGTTTCCGCTTTCGGCACGCTGATGTACATTCAATTCATCTTTGCATCCATCTTCATCGGCTATACCGTCGGTATGGCGCCCATCGTCAGCTACCACTACGGGGCGGGCAACCACGGCGAGCTGAAAAGCTTATTGCGCAAAAGCGTTTTGCTGATGGGGATCGCGGGTGCGTTGATGACGGTTCTTGCGCGTTTGCTTGCCGACCCGCTGTCCGCGGTTTTTGTCGGATACGATCGGGAGCTTTATGACATGACGCGGCACGCGTTCCGTTTGTTCTCGTTCGCGTTCCTGTTCGCGGGGCTGAATATCTTCGCTTCCTCGTTCTTCACGGCACTCAATAACGGCGCGATCTCGGCGACGATCTCGTTTTTGCGGACGCTGCTGTTCCAGACGCTTTCCGTCCTGTTGCTGCCGCTGCTGCTTGGTCTGGACGGCATCTGGTGGGCGATCACGGTCGCGGAGCTGCCCGCGCTGTTGGTTTCGGTCGCGTTTGTGCTTGCCAAGCGGAAAAAGTATCACTATCTGTAAGCATCTCTTTTTTGCTCGGAAAGGAAACCTCTTATGGAATTGTTTGTCACCGTTCTGGTCACCTTTTTTGCCGGAATGGGCGCGGGACTGGGAACAGGGTTTGCCGGCATGAGCGCGGCGGCGGTGATCTCCCCGATGCTTTCCGTCTTTTTGGGAATGGATCCGTATATGGCGATCGGCATCGCGCTGGCGTCCGATGTGCCGGCGAGCGCGGTTTCCGCGTATACATACGGAAGAAATAAGAATCTGGACGTCAAAAACGGGCTGGTCATGATGGTGAGCGTGCTGTGCTTTACGGTGGTCGGCAGTTACGTGTCCGATCTGCTCCCGACTAAGACGATGGGCGGCTTTTCCGTGTTCATGACCGTGCTGCTCGGCGTGAAGTTCATTGTCAGACCGGTCATGACGACCAAGGAAACGATGCAGGCGGTCTCCAAACGCAAGCGGCTGGTGCAGTCGGTCGTCTGCATCGTTTCCTTGGTC
>CAYPYA010000137.1:0-5579 GCA_964414775.1 uncultured Ruminococcus sp.
CACATGGCGCTTTCCTTAGGCGGGAGCGAGTTCGTTCACGCGTCCGCCTCGGCGGGGAAGGTCATCCGGGACGATTTTGAGAAAGGACCGTACGGACCGGCGCTGAAAGGCAGTCTGCTTTGCGCCGCGACGTACTTTACACAGTCATGATATCCGAAGCGGAACGCGAAAAACAGCAGGCTCTGGCGATCGCTTTGCGTGAACGGACGGTCGGCAAATACGCGCTGGTGAAAACGTTCGGCTGTCAGCAGAACGAAGCCGACGGCGAATGGATCGCGGGGGAGCTGACGCAATGCGGGTACACCCTGACGGACGACATCGACAAAGCGGACGTGGTGATCCTAAACACCTGCGCCGTCCGCGAGCACGCGGAACAGCGGGTGCTGGGTGTGATCGGCTCGATGAAGAAGGCAAAGGAGCGTAAGCCGTCCATGCTGCTTGGCATGTGCGGCTGTATGGCACAGGAATCGCATCGGCGGGAGCAGCTTGCCAAAAGCTATCCGTTCGTGGATTTCCTGTTCGGCACGGATCTGCCCTACCGACTGCCCGAAATTCTGACCGACGCGCTGCAAAGCCGTAAGCAGCGGCAGTACGTCAACGACAAGCCGCACGACGAATTGGGGGACATCTGCGAGGACGTCCCGATCCTGCGGGACAGCGCGTACAAGGCGCGTCTGCCGATCATGTACGGCTGCAACAACTTCTGTTCCTACTGCATCGTGCCGTATGTGCGCGGGCGGGAGCGCAGCCGTTCGTCGGACGCGGTGCTGGCGGACGTAAGGCGGCTTGCAAGCGAGGGCTACCGCGACATCCTATTGCTCGGGCAGAACGTCAATTCCTATCGGGGAGAACTGACCTTCCCGCAATTGCTGGAGCGGGCTTCGCAGACGGACGGGGAGTTCCGGCTGCGGTTCATGACGTCGCATCCGAAGGACGCGTCGGACGAGCTGATCGCGGTCATGGCGCGTAACCCGAAGATCGCAAAGCATTTTCATCTGCCGTTCCAGTCCGGAAGCGACCGCATTCTTTCGCTCATGAACCGCCGCTATACACGCTCGCAGTACAGCGAGATCGCTCGGAAGATCAAGTCTGCCATGCCGGACGTTTCGCTGACCTCGGACGTGATCATCGGCTTCCCGACCGAGACGGAGAGGGACTTTCTGGATACGGTGGAGCTGGTCAGGCAGCTTTCGTTCGATATGCTGTTCACCTTCCTGTATTCGCCCCGCCGCGGCACCGTCGCCGAGCGCATGGAGGGCAGAGTCCCGCACGAGGAGCAGGTCAGAAGGTTTCAGTACCTGTCCGACGTGCAGAATGAGATCGCGCTCAAAAAGAATCTCGCTTATGTCGGAAAGACCCTGCGTGTCCTGTCGGACGGGACGGACGAAAACGGAATACCGACCGGCAGAAGCGAACAGAATAAGATCGTCACGTTCGATCGCCCCGTTCCTGCGGGAACGTTTTGCGACGTCACCGTTACGGAAGCAAAGCAGTACGCCCTGCACGGGACGTGTACGGACAAGGACAGGAAAGGATAACAGGATATGAATCAGACAAACGAACCCAATCAGACCAAAAACGACGCCTGGAAGCAGGCGCTGGAAGCATTTCTGAACGCGTTCCGCGAAAGCGAAACGGTCGTGCGCTACCAAAACGCGAAGGAGCTGTATATTTCCGACGGGAAGCTGATCTCGCTGGTGAATCAGTACAACGTGCAGGGACAGCTTCTGCGCGACGAGGGCGCAAAGGAGACGCGGGACGACGAGCTGATTTCCCAGATCACCGAAAAGCTCAAGGAGCTGTACGATGAAATTCAGGAAAACCCGCGTATGCAGGCGCTGCAGCAGGCGGAAAACGACCTGTCGCTGATGATCGACGACATCAACCGCGGCATCCAGTCGATCGTACAGCCGGAAGCGGACGGGGGCTGCAGCGGCAACTGCTCGTCGTGTTCCGCTTGTCATTGACGATAGCCAATGGCACGCATGTTGTCATTGAATTTGATCGCTATTTGATACCAACGTCGCAGACGTGTAAAAGAGGTGTGAAAGCAGGATGGCGCTGTCCCCGTTGATGACGCAATATCAGCAATTCAAAGCGGAAAACCCGAACTGTATCATCATGATCCGGATCGGGGACTTTTACGAGGTCTTTTTTGAGGACGCCAAGCTGGTCGCGCAGGAACTGGACCTGGTATTGACCGGCAAGGACTGCGGGCTTGAAGAACGCGCGCCCATGTGCGGCGTGCCGCATCACGCGCTGGACGGCTATCTGGAGCGGCTGGTGGAAAAGGGCTACCGCGTCGCGATCGTGGATCAGCTCGAAGACCCCGCGCAGGCAAAGGGGCTGGTCAAGCGCGGCATCACCCGCATCGTCACGCCCGGTACGCTGGTCAAGGAGGGCGCGGAACGGGTCAACCGTTACATCGCCGCCATCCACCAAGGTCTCGGCGGGTACGGGCTGGTGTTTGCCGACGTCGCCACGGGGGATCTGTTCGCCACGGAGCTGTTGGGGGAGAACACCAAGGAACGTGTGATCACGGAGCTTGCGACCTACCGCCCCGTGGAGCTGGTGCTGTCCGAGGAATTTGACAAGGAGTTTCTGGAACGCATCACCCACGCGTTCTTTGCACCCGAAAATTTGCAGGACGCGTCCGTTTTCGACCGGCAAAGGGCGTTGGACTGCTACCGCAGGCATTTCGGAAGCCTGCCCACCGAGGACGATCTGCAGGGGGACGTGTTCCGCCCGGACGCGGTCGTTCCGGACGAAAGCTCGTTCGCGGTCACGGCGGTCGGCGCACTGCTGGATACGCTCGACCGCTTGCAGCGGATCGATTTCCCCTGGGTGGAAGCGCTCAAAAAGCCGCTGTTCTACCGTGCGGAGCAGACGCTCGGCATGGATCACTTTTCCCGCCGCAACCTGGAGCTGACCGAGACGATGCGTAACCGCGCCCGTAAGGGAAGTCTGCTCTGGGCGTTGGACCGCACCCGCACGGCGGCGGGGGCAAGGCTTTTGCGGCAATGGCTGGACAAGCCGCTGTTGAATCTCAACGAGATCCGCTCCCGACAGGTCGCGGTACAGGCGTTGTATGACGATTCCGTTCTGCGCGGACAGCTGCGCGAGCTGTTACGCGGGACGGCGGACATCGAGCGGCTCTGCACCAAGCTGGCGCGGGGCAGCGCGTCGGCGCGGGATCTGAAGGCGTTGGAGCGCACGCTGGCGGTGCTGCCCGCATTGCTGGATAAAATCGCCCTGTACCGCCTGTCCGACCGCATTTACGCGGTGGCGTCGCGGTGCAAGGAGCTGCCCGAGCTGCGGGAAGCGATCGAACAGACCGTCTGCGAGGACCCGCCGCTTTCGGTCAAGGAGGGCGGGCTGATCAAGGCGGGCTGCAACAGCGCGGTGGACGAATTGCGCTCCATGATGCAGGACGGCAGGAGCTTTCTTTCCAAGATCGAGTCGGATGAACGCGAAAAGACGGGCATCAAGACGCTCAAGGTCGGCTACAACCGCGTGTTCGGGTACTACATAGAGGTGTCCAATTCCTTCCTTTCGCAGGTGCCGGAAAGCTATATCCGACGGCAGACTCTGACCAACGGGGAGCGGTTCGTCACGCCGGAACTGAAGGAAATGGAAGCGCGGGTGCTGGGCGCGAAGGACCGCGACTGCAAATTGGAGTACGAGCTGTTCTGCTCCCTACGCGCGTATGTGCTGGAATCCCTGCCGCAGCTGCAGGACACCGCCGCGGCGTTGGCGGAGCTGGACGTGTTCTGTTCGCTTGCCGAGGTCGCAAGAGAGCAGCAGTACGTGTGCCCGATCGTGGATCATTCGGACGAGATCCGTATCCGTTCGGGGCGGCATCCCGTGGTGGAGCAGATGCAAAGCGGAAGCTTTGTCCCGAACGACTGCACGATGGATTGCAAGACCAACCGTCTTTTGCTGATCACGGGCCCGAACATGGCGGGAAAATCCACCTATATGCGGCAGGTCGCGCTGATCGTTCTGATGGCGCAGATCGGCTCGTTCGTACCCGCCGAGGAAGCGCGGATCGGCATGGTGGATCACATTTTCACGCGCATCGGCGCGTCGGACGATCTCGCGTCGGGAAGCTCTACCTTCCTGCTGGAAATGAACGAGGTCGCGTCCATCCTGCGCAACGCGACGCCGCACAGTCTGGTCATTTATGACGAGATCGGGCGCGGAACGTCCACCTACGACGGGATGTCCATCGCGCAGGCGGTCGCGGAGTACACCTGTAAGAACATCGGTGCAAAGGCGCTGTTTGCGACGCACTACCACGAGCTGACCGCGCTGGAGGGCGTTCTCGCGGGAACGGTCAACTACCACATTGCCGCCAAAAAGCAGGGCAAGGATCTGCTGTTTCTGCGAAAGATCCTGCGCGGCGCGGCGGACGACAGCTACGGGATCGAGGTCGCGCACCTTGCGGGCGTGCCGGACACGGTCGTCAACCGTGCCAAAAAGGTGCTTGCCGACCTGCTTGCAAATGCGTCGGGTCCGCAGAAAGCGGAAAAGAAGATACAGGACGGCGACGAGATCAGCTTCACCGACCTGTCCGAAAAGCAGATCGCGGACAAGCTGAGAGGGACGGATCTGGACCTGCTGACCCCGTACGAAGCCATGATGCTGCTGTACGATCTGAAGAAAATGCTTTGAGGAAGCCGATTGTAAAACGCAGTTTTACAAGTGGATTAAGGAGGAGACGCGCACATGGGAATCATCCACGTGCTGGACGCACAGACCGCGAATATGATCGCCGCGGGCGAGGTGGTGGAACGCCCCGCGAGCGCGTTGAAGGAACTGCTGGAAAACGCGCTGGACGCGGGGGCAAAACGCATTTCGGTGGACGTCAAGGGCGGCGGCCGCGCGTTTTTGCGTGTAACGGACAACGGACAGGGGTTCTATCGGGACGATATGCCCAAGGCTCTGCTGCGGCACGCGACCTCGAAGATACGCGACGGGCGCGATCTGGACGAGATCTCCACGTTCGGCTTCCGCGGGGAAGCGCTTGCCGCCATCGGCTCGGTCTCCCGCATGGAGATCCTTTCGAGACGGCGGGACGAGACCGTCGGAACGCGTCTGACCTGCGATGAGCGGGGCGTGGTCATGACGGACACGGGCTGTCCGGAGGGGACGAGCGTGATCGTTCGGGATCTGTTCTACAACACCCCTGCAAGGCAGAAGTTTTTGAAGCGAGACAGCGCCGAAGCGAGCGCCTGCGTCACGGTCGCGTCCCATGCCGCGCTTTCCCACCCCGAGGTGTCGTTCACGGTTTCGGTGGACGGGGAAAAACGGTTCTATACCGCGGGCGACGGGAAGTTACAGCAGGCGGTCTACGCCGTGTTCGGCAAAGCCTTTGCCGTGGGATTGCTCCCGATCGACAGCGAGCAGGACGGGGTCCGTGTACACGGGTTTGTCACCTCTCCCGACCACGCGCGCGGAAGCCGCTCCATGCAGACCTTTTTTGTCAACAACCGCCCCGTGCGCTCCAAAACGGTCATGGCGGCGTTGGAGGAAGCCTTCCGCTCCTACCTGCCGCACGGCAAGTATCCGGGAGCGGT
>CAYPYA010000138.1:0-2609 GCA_964414775.1 uncultured Ruminococcus sp.
TGGCGATCACGGACGGCTGTCCGCAACCGTCCGAGGGACGCATCGAAACGGGAACGCGGCGGGCGAAGGACTTCTTCGTTTTGCGTGAGGTCTGCCCGTTGGACGCGCCGGGCGCGCTGCGTACGGTCACGGATTACCGCGTGATCGAGCGGTTCGGAGCGCACAGCCTGCTGGAGCTGCGTCCGCTGACCGGGCGAACGCATCAAATTCGGGTGCATTTGTCCCATCTCGGTTGTCCCGTAACGGGGGACGATCTGTACGGAACGCCTTCTCCGTTCTTGCATCGGCACGCTCTGCACGCGTCCTGTCTGGAGCTTCGGCATCCGCGTTCCGGTGCGCCTTTGATCTTTCGTTCTCCGTTGCCGTGCGATCTGCAGGCAGTGTGCGAACGGTTTCGTGAAATGTGAATTCCGGGATATTCGGCGTATCCGTCTGCGGACGGAAAGGGCGGTGACGTTTTGAAGGGGAATCGGCTGAAAAAATGCAAGGAGGGCATCAAAAAGGTCCTGCTGTTCTGCTTGAACCCGCATTTGCTGCTCTGCTTTGGAATCGCTTGGGTGATCACCAACGGATGGTGCTATTTGTTTATGGCGCTGGGGAGCGCGTTGCACATCACGTGGATGTTTGTGGCGGGAAGCTCCTGGGCATTCGTGCTTTGGCTACCGTTCACGCCGGAAAAGATCGTTACGCTGCTGATCTCCGTGTTCCTGCTGCGGGTGCTGTTTCCGAAGGATGAAAAGACGCTGGCGGTTTTGCAGAAGGAGCTGCGCGTTGTGCGTTCCTCTTTGAAAAAGCATCGCCGCAAGCGCCGTGTGAAGCATATCGCGAAGATCCTTTCCCGCAATCAAACGCCAAAGGCGTGAAACAATACAAAAAAGCCTGTCTTTCGATTTCGCATCAGACAGGCTTTTGTTTGCGCATTATTGCCTTATTTCTTTACGTAGGTGATGATCGCCAGAGCGATCAGGCATACCACGGCGTAGATACCGAAGCACATCTGTACCTTTCCGCTCGGCTTGGGGAACTTGAAGCGCAGGATGTAACCGAAGCCGACCACGAGGAACAGGATGCGCGCCAGCCAGAAGACAGGACTGCTGACGAGCTTATGTACGATCACAAGCAACGGCATGACGGATGCGGAAAGCGGGATCGGAATGCCTGTGAAATGCTTCATTTTCAGGTCGGGCGTGTCCATCGCCGCTTCCGTGTTGAAATTGGCAAGACGGATCGCACCGCAGATGATAAACAGCAGATACACCAGAATATCAACGGTACGGTTATATCCCATCAGATAGGCGATGAAGCAGGGGGATACACCGAAGCTGACCAGATCGCACAGGGAGTCCATCTGTACGCCGTAAAAGCGGGCGCGTTTGCTTGTCGTAAGGGTCGCGCGGGCGATTTTCCCGTCCAGCGCGTCGCACAGCGCGGCAACCGAAAGCGCCGCCATCGCCAGACAGTAATAGCCTCGTGCGGTCATAAAGCAAGCGAGCAGTGCGCACATCGCGCCGGAAATGGTTACAAGGTTTGCCGGATTATAATATCCGATCACATACTTATTTTTCATACTGGCATTCAGACCTCAGCTTTTTTATTTTGCGCGCGGATACAAATGTATCTGCGCATTCTTCTGTTCTTGATATAGGCGGCAATAGCTTTCATGCCGCTGCATGGAAATGTCGCCGTCCCTGCAGGCGCGTAAGATCCGACAGCCTTCCTCACAGGTATGCGTACAGCGGGTGTAGCGGCATTGCCCGAGATAGGGGAGAAACTCCGCAAAGAGCGTCGGCAGCTCCTCCGTCCTGACCGTACAGTACTGCGCAAGCTCCAGCATGGTGAAGCCGGGGGAGTCCGCAAGATAGGTGTTGTCTCCGACCGGGTAGAGCGTCGTCGTGCGCGTTGTGTTTTTCCCACGCCCGATGCGTTCGGTCAGCGAACCGACCTCGGCATGGAGGGAGGGAAACAACGCGTTCAGCACCGTGGATTTTCCGACCCCCGACGCGCCGCAGAAAACCGATGTTTTCCCGCGCAAAAGGTTCAGAAGCGGTTCTTTTCCGACCGTTCCGTGCTCGGAGACCGTGAGGATCGGGTAGGGCGTTTTGCGGTATGTTTCCGTCAACGCTTCCGTTTCGCCCAGCTCCGTCTTGGTCAGCAGAATGGCGATCGGGACATGCATTTTTTCCGCAACGACGGTCATTTTATCCAGCAGGAACGGGTCGGGCTTCGGGACTGCACCCGCGGCGACCAGCACCAACAGGTCGATATTGGCGATCGGCGGTCTGGTCAGCGCGTTCTTGCGAGGTTCCAGCTCCCGTATGAAGCCGGTCCCGTCTTGATGCTCCTCGACGGTCACACGGTCGCCCGCCAACAGCTTTTGCCCTTCCTTGCGGATCCTGGAGGCTGCGCGGCAAAGCAGGATCCCGTTTGCCGTTTCCACGCGGTACAGCCCGTTCTGTCCGCTCAGAAGCAGCGCGTGCTCAAGAAGGGTTGGGTACGGCATAATTGATACCGATCAGCAGCAGAAGCTCCGGTGCCTGCGGCGGTGCTTCTCCGACGGGAATGCTCTGGAACACGACCACCGTGTCGTCCTGCAGCTCGGCTTTGTACGC
>CAYPYA010000139.1:0-4140 GCA_964414775.1 uncultured Ruminococcus sp.
ATGCGTTCAAACGCTTCATGAACGCCCTCTCCGATCAGACGAATATCATTCGCCGGCTGATCCGGTCGGTACGGGACGCCTACCCCGCCGGACAGGTTGACAAACGCGATGTGAACGCCCGTCTCCTTGTGCAGCCAGACCGCCAGTTCAAACAGAATGGACGCAAGCTTCGGGTAATACCCGTTGTCCGTGGTGTTGCTCGCCAGAAACGCGTGGATGCCGAAATGCCTGACGCCCTTTTGCTTCAGCTTCAAAAACGCTTCGCGCATCTGCTCGCGGGTCATGCCGTATTTGGCGTCCTTGGGAGAATCCATGATACGGTTCCCCATCGTAAAGTCGCCGCCGGGATTGTACCGGCAGGACATGGTTTCCCGGAACGGCGCGAGTTTTCCGTAGAAATCGATATGGGTCAGGTCGTCGAAATTCACGATCGCGCCCAACCGGGCCGCCAGACGGAAATCCTCCTCCGGCGTCACGTTGGAGGAGAACATGATCTCCTGCCCCGTAAAGCCGACGGTTTCGGACAGCATCAGTTCCGTCAGAGAGGAGCAGTCCACGCCTGTTCCCTCTTCCTTGAGGATCTGCAGCAGGTACGGGTTCGGCGTCGCCTTGACCGCGAAGTATTCGCGGAAGCCCTTGTTCCACGAAAACGCCGCCTTCAGCGCACGCGCGTTCTTGCGGATCCCCGCTTCGTCATAGATATGAAACGGAGTCGGATAGGTCTGAACGATCTTCTCCACCTGTTCTTTTGTCAGGAACGGGGTTTTTTTGGTTTGCATACAGGTCTGCCTTTCCGTTCTTGGAATTACTTCCGCTCGGACTGCGCGACGGACGCGCGGATGAAGCCCTTAAAGATCGGATGCGCCTTGTTCGGGCGGCTCTGGAATTCGGGGTGGAACTGCACGCCGATATAGAACGGGTGGTTCGTGATCTCCACCGCCTCGACGATGCCGTTATCCGGAGAAGTACCGCAAATTTTCATCCCGTTTTGCTCGATGATCTCCCGATACAGGTTATTGAACTCACAGCGGTGACGGTGACGCTCGGAAATCGGCTGACCGTCGTAGCAATCGAAGAACCGCGTTCCCGCGATCGGTCTGCACGGGTACGCCCCCAAACGCATAGTCCCGCCTTTGTCCATCCGCTCGTTCTGATCCGGCATATATCCGATCACGGGATGCTTGGTCTCGGCGTTGAACTCCAGAGAATCCGCGTCCGCGTAGCCGCAGACGTTGCGGGCAAATTCGATGACCGCGATCTGCATACCCAAGCAGATGCCGAGATACGGAATGTTGTTTTCCCGCGCATAGCGTGCGGCGTAGATCTTTCCTTCGATACCGCGGTTTCCGAACCCGCCCGGCACCAGGATGCCGTCATGCCCTCTCAAAATCTCCGCATAGGTATGCTCGGTGAGCGTTTCGGAATCGATCCAGTCGATATCCACCATCGCGCCGTAATCATACCCGGCATGCCGCAGGGATTCCACGACGGACAGATATGCGTCGTGCAGGGAGATATATTTTCCGACCAGGGCGATGCGGACCGTCTTGTGACGGGATTTGATCTTATCGATCATCGCCTGCCATTCGGTCAGGTCGGGCGCGGGCGCTTCGATGCCAAGCTCGCGGCAGACGATACCCGAGAAGTTGCTCTGCTCCAGCATCAGCGGCGCTTCATACAGGATCGGAATGGTGAGGTTTTCGATCACGCAATCCGGCTTCACGTTGCAGAACAGAGAAATCTTTTTGCGGATATGCTCGTCAACGTGCTCGTCACAGCGCATGACGATGATATCCGGCGTGATGCCCACCGACTGCAATTCGTTGACGGAATGCTGCGTCGGCTTGGATTTATGTTCTCCGGCAAACTTCAAATACGGAATGTACGTCACGTGGATGAACAGGCAGTTCTGCTTCCCTTCCTCGCGCGCGACCTGGCGGATGGCTTCCAGAAACGGACGGCTTTCGATATCACCGACCGTACCGCCGATCTCCGTGATGACGACATCCGCGTCGGACGTTTTACCGACGTTATAGATGAAGTTTTTGATCTCGTTGGTGATATGGGGAATGACCTGAATGGTTTCCCCCAGATATTCGCCGCGGCGTTCCTTATTCAGAACGTTCCAATACACCTTTCCGGTCGTCAGGTTGGAGTATTTGTTCAGATCCTCGTCGATGAACCGCTCGTAATGCCCGAGGTCCAGGTCCGTCTCCGCGCCGTCCACCGTCACATACACCTCGCCGTGCTGCAGCGGATTCATGGTCCCCGGATCGACGTTGATATACGGATCCAGCTTCTGCGAAGCGACCTTCAGACCGCGCTGCTTGAGCAGTCTGCCCAGAGCCGCCGCGGTGATCCCCTTTCCGAGTCCCGAAATGACGCCCCCCGTGACAAAAATGTACTTCATGGTTTTTCTCCTCTACTCTACTCTCAGTGTATCCGAAAGAATTCTGTTATGCAACCGGGAATATCCAATAAAAAAATATGCCGTCACAGCGAAACACGAACGCCCCGCGTCACTGGCAAAAGAACTATTCTGCATGACTTTATTGTATTATAGTACGCTTTTTTCGCTCTGTCAACACCTTTTTCCGTATTTTTACGAAAAAAATGTTTTCTTTTCGCCCGATGGCGGATTCCGTCAAAAAACGCTCTTGACAAAACGTGAATTCTCGCGTACAATAACATATTGAAGTGTTTTTTAGATCGGAAAGGGAACGGTAACAGGCATATGACGAATATCCCCGAATTGTTCGGCAGCATGGTTTTCAATGACTCCGTCATGAAAAACAAGCTTCCGAAGGAAATCTACAAGTCGCTCAAAAAGACCATTGAAAAGGGCAAAGACCTGGACATCGGTCTGGCAAACGTCGTCGCCGCCGCGATGAAGGACTGGGCGCTGGAAAAGGGCGCGACGCATTTCACCCATTGGTTCCAGCCGCTGACCGGCGTGACCGCCGAGAAGCACGACAGCTTCATCACGCCGAACGACAACGGAACGGTCATCATGGAGTTCTCCGGAAAGGAACTGATCAAGGGCGAGCCGGACGCGTCGTCCTTCCCGTCCGGCGGATTGCGCGCGACCTTTGAAGCGCGCGGATACACCGCTTGGGATCCGACCTCCCCGGCGTTCGTCAAGGACGGAACGCTTTACATTCCGACCGTGTTCTGCTCGTACGGCGGACAGACGCTGGACACCAAAACGCCGCTTCTGCGCTCCATGGAGGAATTGGGGAGAGAGGCAAAGCGCATCGTGCGGTTGTTCGGAGACACCGTTTCGACCTCCGTTTCCACCACGGTTGGACCGGAGCAGGAATACTTTCTGGTAGACCGCGCGTTATACGAGAAACGCGAGGATCTGCGTTTTGCGGGCAGAACGCTGTTCGGCGCAAGCGCACCCAAAGGGCAGGAAATGGACGACCACTACTTCGGCGAGATCAGACCGCGCGTCGCCGCGTTCATGAAGGACCTGGATGAAGCGCTTTGGAAGCTGGGCGTGCTTGCCAAGACCAAGCACAACGAGGTCGCGCCCGCACAGCATGAGCTTGCCCCCATTTTCACGACGACGAACGTCGCCGTCGACGATAACCATCTGACCATGGAAACCATGCGCCGCACCGCGGAAAAGCACGGCATGGTCTGCTTACTGCATGAAAAACCGTTTGCGGGGGTCAACGGGTCGGGCAAGCACAACAACTGGTCGCTTTGCACCGATACCGGAAAGAACCTGTTAGACCCCGGTAAAACGCCGTCGGACAACGCACAGTTCCTGCTGTTTCTCGCGTCTGTCATCACCGCGGTAGACGAGTACCAGGGCCTGCTGCGCGTCTCGGTCGCGTCCGCGGGAAACGATCACCGTCTGGGAGCGAACGAAGCGCCGCCCGCCATCATTTCCATCTTTTTGGGAGATGAGCTGACCGGCATTCTGCAGGAGATCGTCAACGGCAAGCCGCATCAAAACAAGCAAGCCGATGCAGTCAACACGACTGCTTCCGCGATGGAATTGGGAGTTCACGTTCTGCCGTCCTTCCCGAAGGACAACACCGACCGCAACCGCACTTCGCCTTTCGCCTTCACGGGCAACAAGTTTGAGTTCCGTATGCTCGGCTCTTCGCAGAACATTGCCCAGCCGAACAC
>CAYPYA010000140.1:0-4149 GCA_964414775.1 uncultured Ruminococcus sp.
GCGCGCTTGGTCTTGTAGTCCATCAGATTCACGCGCTTGATGATGCCCTTGCGGGTCACAAAGACAAGGTATTCGTCCGGCGTGAACTCCTTGATCGCCAGCCCCGCCGTGATGCTTTCGCCCTCGGAGAGCTGCAACAGGTTGACAAGGTTCGTTCCCTTCGCGGTCCTGCCCGCTTCGGGGATCTCAAAGCAGCGCTTGGTGTACATCCGCCCGTGGTCGGAGAAGAGCAACAGCGTGTCGTGGCTGAACGCGACGAAAACGCTCTTGACGAAGTCCGTCTCCTTGGTTCCCATCGCGGTGACGCCCTTGCCGCCGCGCCGCTGCGCCGCGTAGGTGTCGGCGGGCAGACGCTTGATGTACCCGTCGTTGGTGACGGTGATCACGCAGTCCTGCTTTTCGATCAGATCCTCGATCAGAATCTCGTTCTCGACCTCCTCAATGCTCGTGCGGCGTCCGTCGCCGTACTTTTCGGACATTTCGGCAAGGTCGTTCTTGATGATCGCGGTCACGCGGCTCTCGTCGGACAGGATGTCCTTCAGGTCCTCGATCTTCGCGTACAGCTCCTGCAAATGATCCTCGATCTTCTTGCGCTCCATGCCCGAAAGCCTGCCGAGCGGCATCTCGATGATCGCCTGCGCCTGCACGTCGGACAGCCCGAAGCGATCCATCAGGTTCTGCTTCGCTTCCGCCTGCGACGCGGAAGCGCGAATGATGTTCACCACCTCGTCGATGTTGCCGATCGCGATCTTGTAGCCCTCGTAGATGTGCGCTTCCTTCTCCGCCTTGTCCAGCTCGAACCTGGTGCGGCGGGTGATGACGTTCTCGCGGTGGCGGATGTAATGCCCCAAAATTTCCTTGAGGTTCAATACCTTCGGCTCGCCGCCGACCAACGCAAGCATGTTGATCCCACAGGTGTCCTCCATCTGCGTGTACTTGTACAGCAGATTCAGCACGATCTGCGGGTTTGCGTCCTTCTTGACCTCGATGACGATGCGCATTCCCTTTCTTCCCGATTCGTTGCGGATGTCGGAAATGCCCTCGATCTTCTTGTTCTTGACCAGCGCGACCATGTTCTCCAACAGCAGGGAACGGTTGACCTGGTACGGCAGCTCGGTCACGATGATCGCCGTTCTGCCCTTTTTCTCCTCAAAATGCGCCTTCGCACGCACCTTGATGTGCCCTTTGCCGGTCATGTACGCCTGATAGATGCCCGCCGTGCCGTAGATCGTGCCGTAGGTCGGGAAGTCCGGTCCCTTGATGTACTGCATCAGCTCCGGGATCGTGCAGTCCGGGTGGTCGATCTGATAGGCGCACGCCTCGCAGACCTCGCGCATATTGTGCGGCGGAACGTTCGTCGCCATGCCGACCGCGATGCCGACCGAGCCGTTGACCAACAGGTTCGGGAACTTCGACGGCAGGACCGACGGCTCCTTGCGGGTGTTGTCAAAGTTGGGCTCGAAGTTCACGACGTCCTTGTTGATGTCCGCTAACATCTCGTTCGTGATCTTCGCCATGCGCGCTTCCGTATAACGGTACGCGGCGGGCGGGTCGCCGTCGATGTTACCGAAGTTTCCGTGACCGTCCACCAACGGATACCGCAACGAAAAGTCCTGCGCCATGCGCACCAGCGTGTCATATACCGCACTGTCGCCGTGCGGATGGTAACGGCCTAAAACGTCGCCGACCGTCGTCGCCGACTTGCGGAACGCTTTGTCGTAGGTCAAGCCGTCCTCGTACATGGCGTACAATACACGCCGATGCACCGGCTTCAGCCCGTCCCGAACGTCCGGCAACGCACGCGAGACGATGACAGACATGGCATAGTCGATGTACGCCGTCTTGATCTCGTCCTCGATCTTGATGTCGTGGATGGTCTGGAACTCGTGCGAACTGTAATCAAATTCTTGCTCTGACATAGGAATGCCCTCTCTTTTTAAGGAGATTAAGGATACGGATTAAGAAAACTTTTTGAAAAAAGTTTTCTTAACAACTTTCAAAAACTTTCAATGCCACGCGCTTTTTCAAAGCGCGTGGTGTTTTTTATAAAAAGTTCCCGAATTGCGGGCTTTACTTACGGAAGCCCGCAATTTTTGGACCTTCAAAAACTTTTACCGTCACAACGCTTTTTCAAAGCGTTGTGTGAAGTTTCTTGAAAAATTTTGAACCTCTCAAAACTTTCAATGCCGCCACTCTTTGAAAAAGAGTGGCGTACACGCTTTGAAAAAAGCGTGTGGTGGAGAAATACTATGCTTTTTCACCGTCGAGCAAGTGCTCGACGGCAATCAAGTTTTTTGGGGAATTCCAAAGGGGACTTTTTTTCAAAAAAGTCCTCTTTGGTCGTTCTCTTTGGCGTCTCTCACACGTCCAAATTAACGACGTACTTGGCGTTTTCCTCGATGAAAGCGCGGCGGGGTTCGACCTTGTCGCCCATAAGAACGGAGAAGAACGCGTCCGCCTTAAGCGCGTCGTCGATGGTAATGCGTTTGAGGATACGTTTTTCGGGATCCATGGTGGTATCCCAAAGCTGGTCCTTGTCCATTTCACCCAAGCCCTTGTAGCGTTCGACGTTGGGGTTCCCGCCCAGCTCGGCGACGAACGATTCTTTTTGCTCATCGGAGAAGGCGTAGCGCA
Organism: uncultured Ruminococcus sp.; assembly: GCA_964414775.1. GTDB lineage: Bacteria > Bacillota > Clostridia > Oscillospirales > CAG-382 > Coliplasma. The sequence goes on from CAYPYA010000140.1 coordinate 2,635, forward strand.
CCTGCTTGCCGCGTGAGACCTTGTACAGCGGCGGCACGGCGGCGTAAACGTGTCCCTCGTCGATCAGCGGCTTCATATGCCGGAAGAAGAAGGTCAGCAGCAGGGTACGGATGTGTGAACCGTCCACATCGGCATCCGCCATGATGATGATCTTACCGTAGCGCAATTTGGTGATATCGAACTCCGAGCCGATGCCGCAGCCGAGTGCCTGGATCAAGGGCGTGATGGAATCGGAGGAATAGATGCGGTCGATGTGCGATTTTTCCACGTTGAGGATCTTTCCGCGCAAGGGCAGGATCGCCTGGAACTGGCTGTCGCGCCCGTCCTTTGCCGTACCGCCTGCGGAATCCCCCTCGACCAGGTACAGTTCGGTGTACTCCATGCGCCGCTCGTTGCAGTCTGCAAGCTTGTGTGGCAGGGATGAGGACTCCAAAAGCCCCTTGCGGCGTGTCAGCTCACGCGCTTTCTTCGCCGCCTCCCGCGCCCGCGCCGCCGCGATGGACTTCTCGATGATCAGCTTCGCCGTCGCGGGGTTTTCCTCCAAGTAGGTTTCCAGCTTTTCGGAAACGATGGTGGAGACCAGGGTACGGATCTCGCTGTTGCCCAGCTTCGCCTTGGTCTGCGACTCGAACTGCGCGTCCTCCAATTTGACCGAAACGACCGCGGTCAAGCCCTCCAGCGTGTCCTCGCCCGTCAGCTTCTCGTCGTTTTTGAGGATGTTGTACTTCTTTCCGTAATCGTTGAGCACCTTCGACAGCGCCATGCGGAAGCCCGCCTCGTGCGTACCACCGTCCACCGTGTGCATGTTGTTCGCAAACGACAGGATCAGCCCGGTGTAGGTGTCGTTGTATTGCAATGCGACCTCCGCGACCGACCCGTCCTTTTCGCCCGAAACGTAGATCACGTCTTTGTGCAGGACCTCACAGCCCTTTTGCCCGTTCAGGTACTCCACAAACGAGCAGATGCCGCCCTCATAGCAGAAGCGCTCCTCCGTCGGCTCCTCGCCGCGCTCATCCGTCAGCCGGATGTTGACCCCCGCGTTCAGGAACGCCTGCTCCCGCAAGCGCGAACGGATCACCTCGATGTCGAACGCGACCGTCTCGAAGATCGTGTCGTCCGGCCAGAACTGCACCGTCAGCCCGTGCTCGTCGGTCTCTCCCGTTTCGCGGAACGGCTCGACCGTTTTGCCCTGCTCGAACGCGATGAAGTAGGCTTTTCCGTCGCGGTGGTTCCATACGTTCACCCGCTTGGACAGCGCGTTGACCACCGAAGCGCCCACGCCGTGCAGGCCACCCGCGATCCGGTACCCGCCGCCGCCGAACTTGCCGCCCGCGTGCAGCACCGAGAAAATGACCTCCAGCGTCGGCTTTCCTAACTTCGGATGCATGCCCGACGGCACGCCGCGCCCGTTGTCCTTGACCGTCACCGAGCCGTCCTTGTTCAGCGTGACCGAAATCTCTTTACAGAACCCCGCCAGCGCTTCGTCGATCGAGTTGTCCACAATTTCATAGATCA
>CAYPYA010000141.1:0-1801 GCA_964414775.1 uncultured Ruminococcus sp.
CCGCCGATGGCATAGCCGAGCAATGCGCCCAGGATCGTCGGCGTTCCGCTCAGCGCGGTCAGAAGCATGGCACGCGCCTTGTTCATGCCGCCGGCGATCAGCGGGACGGCGACCGCCATTCCCTCGGGGATGTTGTGCAGACCGATGATGACAGCCATGACAAGCCCAGCCTTTCCGTTTGCGGAAGCGCCGCTTGCATAGGATACGCCGATGACCATTCCCTCGGGAAGATTGTGCAAAGCGATCGCACAAGCCATGATGATGCCCGCAACGAACAGCTCCGTGCGGGTCCCGTTCTTCTCCTTGTGATGGGAGTAGTGGTCGCTGTGGATCAGCTCACCCAGATCGTCGGCGGTCGCGGGGTGAGTCTGATCGATATGCACGACCTCGTGGTTGGTGCTTTTATCGATCACGCGGTTCAGCAGAAAGACGACCCCGTATCCGATCAGGATGCCCAGCAGCGTCAGCGCCACATAGCTCTTGTTTCCGTCCCCCAACGGATCCAGCGATTCCGCGACCAGGTCGAAGCATACGATGCTTAACATCACGCCGCCTGCAAAGCTCAGAAACAGGCTGACCACACGCGAGGAATCTTTTTTGGTAAGTCCGCCGACCAGACCGCCCAGTCCGGTTCCGATCACTCCGGACAGGAAGGTTGCGAGAATGATTTGAAAAACGTTCGACATATTATATGTTATCGTCCTTTTCGACCTGAAAAATTTCGTTTGCAGTTCCCGTTTGCGCGCACGCGGCGACCGTCAGGCAGAGCAGGAACGCAAACACACACAGGAAGAACCGTTTCATAACAGCGTCCTTTCAACGGGATGCCCCGTTTTTTACATTGGTAAGCAAAAATCCGCTTTTTCGTGAGCGGGATGATGGATAACATGTTTCCGAAACAGGATTCGTTAGGAAATGGTTCACTGCAATTCGCTGATGAATGACTGCATCCGTTTTGTAACCAATTCGCTTTTTTTCATATTTTTCAGCTTCTCTCTGCAAACCCATTGATAAGCGGAGGTTTCCCCCTCCTGCAATGTAACGCTGTCTTTTTCGCAATCCGTGATGCAGAGAAATTCTACATATATCGAATGATTTTCGTTGCTGATGACTTGCCCCAATTCCGTCAAAGAACTCGACACGATTCCGGTTTCTTCTCTCAATTCCCGGACGGCGCATTCCAACGGTGCTTCTCCCTGAAGTGCAGAGCCGCCTGCCGTGGCCTCCCACGTACCTCCGAACTGTTTTCGCTTATCCCTTTGCATCAGCAAATACGTTCCGTCTGTATGCCGAACGATCACTTCGCAAACCAAATGGAACATCCCGTCGGGAATGCTCTCTCCCCGAATCAATTGTGTGTTTGCGATTTTGTGAAAATCCTTGTCATATGCGTCCCATATTTCCATCAGCCGTAACACCTCTATATATTCAGATTCCGTATGGTCGTGTTTCCGCGCTCCAACGACGCTACGCCGGTGCGGCAGATCTCCAGAATGGAGAAGTCCCGCATCAGGTCGATAAAGGTGCTGATCTTCTGCGTACTGCCCGTCAGCTTCAGAATCACCGCGTCGCGGGTGTAATCCACGGTTTCCGCGCCGTAGGATTCCGCCGCGTCCTTGACCAGCGAACGGGTCTCCGGCTCGTTCTTGATCTTGACCAGCAGCAGCTCGTAGCCGACCGAGTCCTTGTCGTTAAGCTCCTTGATGAAGCAGACGTCCTCCAATTTGTGCAGCTGATCCAGCAGCTGCTGCTTTTCCCGTTCGTCCCCGTCGGAGGTCAGCGTGATGCGGGAGAACTCCTC
>CAYPYA010000142.1:0-2164 GCA_964414775.1 uncultured Ruminococcus sp.
CTATCTCGCAATGGCGCTTCTGATCGTCGCGGTGGCAACGGCAAGCATCTTTGCGCTCAACCGCAGTGTCGACAACCTGCCGGAATACAGCATCCCGACGTTTTCGACGCCCGACGGGCTTTTGGAAAAGCCGCAGATCTCCGCACCCGAAAAGCCCAGCGGTCCGATCCAACTGCTCCCGGACAGCCCCGTGTTCGGTGAGGAAAGCGGCATCACGGACACGTCCTCGGATGCGCCGACGGTCAATGAGGAGCCGAAATACGTTCTCCCGATCAAGGAATACAACATCAGCAAGGAATGCGCTCTGGAAAAGTTGGTGTTTTCGGCAACCATGAAGGATTACCGCGCCCACACGGGTCTGGATCTTGCCGCCCCTCTCGGAACGGAGGTACGCTGTTACGCGGCGGGAACGGTCGAATCCGTTCACGAGGATGAGTTTTACGGCGTGACCGTTTCGGTCCGGCACGAGCAGGGGCTGGTGACGGTGTACGCAAACCTCGACAAGGAGCTGTCGGGCAATCTGGCGGTCGGACAAGCCCTTCATGCCGGCGACGTGATCGGCAAGGTCGGCAAGACCGCTCTGGCGGAGGCGGCGGACGAGCCGCATCTGCACTTTGAAATGCTGTTGGACAACGCATATATCGACCCGAAGGACGAGCTTCCCGAAGAATAAGTGCGCAAAAATGCAAAAAATGTGTAGGAAACAATTGGTTTTCTACACATTTTTTCTTGTGGGGGTGAGTTTTTTTGGTTTCAAGTAAAACTTCTAATCTGATAAATTTATTTTTTTGATTTTACATACGGCTTGAAAGGGTATTGTACACCTTACTGCCCGCGGGAACGGAATGGGTCAGCCAGACGTTACCGCCGATCACGCTGTCGTCCCCGATGAAGGTCTGCCCGCCGAGAATGGTCGCTCCGGCGTAAATGACGACGCGGTTGCCGATATCAGGATGCCGCTTGATGCCCTTGACGGGGTTTCCGTTTTCGTCCGTCTCGAAGCTTTTCGCGCCGAGCGTCACGCCCTGATACAGTTTCACGTTCGATCCGATGGTACAGGTTTCCCCGATGACGACGCCCGTTCCGTGATCGATGAAAAAGCTCTCTCCGACCGTCGCGCCGGGATGGATATCGATACCGGTCTTCTGATGCGCGTACTCGGTCATCACGCGCGGGATCAGCGGGACGTTCAGCAAGAACAGCTGATGCGCCAGACGGTAAATGCTGATCGCTTCAAAGGACGGATACGCGATCATGATCTCCGCTTCGTTCCTCGCGGCGGGGTCTCCGAGATACGCCGCATGAATGTCCGTCTGCAGCAGCCTCGACACCTCCGGCAAGGAACGCATGAACGCGCAGATCGCCTGTTCCGCCTGTTCTTTACAAGCATTTTCCTCCCCGTGACCCGTGCGGAGGAATACCTCGTCCGCGACCTCGCAAAGCAGGATCGCCGCCTTTTGCAGATGATCCGTAACGAACGTCGGCAAAAACCGCTCCGTGACGGGTTCCTGTGCGAAAATATGCGGATACATCGCGATCCGCAGCAGCTCCACCGCGCGCAGGACGCGCGTCTTGATCCCGAAGCCGTCCGGCGTGCAGGACGCGCAGTTGCGCGCGATCAGTTGCTCCGCCGTACCGCCCGCTTCGTTTCCGAGCCAATCCTTCATCATACTCATTGCTGTGACCCTGCCTTTCATGCAACATGGGGATTTCGCGGCAATTTTTGGTAGTTCCTGCATACAGTATACTCCGTTTTGCTCTTTTTTGCAACCCCGTTTTGACATGCGGAAAGAATTTCTTTCTTTCGAAAGCGCAAAAAGGGCACGGAAACCTTGACTTTTCCGCTTTGAAGCACTATAATAAAGATAGACAATCAAAGAAAGGAACGGTCGTTCATATGATAACTTCTCATAAGATCCGCTTTCTTGCCGTTTTGCTTGCCTGCCTTTGTGCGCTGCAGATCTTTCCCGTATTCGCTGCGCAGGAGGAGACTCACGCGTTCGTTTCCGAGCAATACGCGTTTGACAGCCAAGCCGTTTATGCCCAAGCTTCGCCGACGGGCAGCGTGACGGGCAAATACAGGGATCAGCTGACGCAGGAGCAAAAGGAGCTGTACGATCGGTTTCTGACGCTGACACCCGCAAATCCCGTTCTGGAATTCAAG
>CAYPYA010000143.1:0-5319 GCA_964414775.1 uncultured Ruminococcus sp.
ACCACCATTGCGTGCTGTCGTTTACATCGTCCCAGATATTTACATTCATTCCGCTGGTGGTCGTACCGTAATCCCCATACGGTTGAACCAGACGACTGGACATCATCGGACGCATTTTATAGCCGTCGGCTGCTTCTGTAATTTCAAACAGCTCGGCAGTGCAGCCCGGAATAAATTCATAGAGATCAACATTCTGCTTATTGGCATCTTGACCGTAAGAGACATTCAGGTACGCATTTGAAGATGGATTCTTCAGATAGTATACTCCGGGAGTGATGGAAGTATAGGTGTATTGCTCTGTTGGCGCAGACCCATTGACTTGATCATAGTTTGTGGCATGGTAAACGGTCCTTGCATAGCCAATATATTCTGATTTTGCAATGGCACCATTATACCTTACATTTTGGTTGTTCGCCTTATAATTAGCATCATAATAATTAGCATCGTAAACATAATAATAGCCAGAATCTTCACCTAAGTATATAAACCAATGCTGTTTATCTTTCGAATAATACATATGAATCATATCACCGAATACCGGCTGTGATGTATTCGTTTGCGTTGTCTGCACCCCATGGTTGTGTCCATAAATATAGTAAAACGCATAATACGCAAAGCTTGCACAGCCCCATGCTTCAGCTCCTACCTGTGCGCCGGACGGTAATCCGCAATTGGGGTATAACTTATTCGGAGCAATGTTTGGGAGATAGCAGTTCCAACACCATTTTTCCGTTTGGTGTAGCGCATCATTGCAATGACTCCCATCTACAGTAAAAGCGGAACCGGTAGGATAAACAGCCCTCAGCTTATCAATTTGCGATTGCACTCCATTGCCTGCCGCTTGTACAGTAGTGGACATTACCGGAAAACCGACGACCGCCGATGCAAAGATGATGGCAAACGCCATTAGGATCGAAACCAATTTTTTCATAAGATGACCTCCATTCCGCTCATTTATGCGGGCAATAATGTAACAGCAAAATGGTGTTATTGAACCAGCTCAGTGAAGAAAGAACCTGCAAAGCGGACGGTTGACGTTTCCTCACGCGATCGGCTCGAAGTCCGACGCGCCGTGCTTACAAAGCGGGCAGATGAAATCCTCCGGAAGCGTGTCTCCCTCATAAACATAGCCGCAGACCTTGCAGACATAGCCCTTTTTGCCCTCCGTCGCGGGCTTTGGCTTGACGTTTGCATGATAATACGCATAGGTCATGCTCTCGGTCTGCGAGAGGATGCGGGATTCCGTCACGCTGCAAAGGAACATCCCGTGTGTCCCCAGGTCCACGTACTGCTCCACCTTCAAAGACAGCATCGCGTTGATATACCGCGGCAGGATCACCAGTCCGTTGTCCGAACGGAGCAGCTGTTCCTCCTCTGCAAACTTATCGACATTGCGTCCGCTCTGGAAGCCGAACGTTTCGAAAACGGAGAACGGAGCGTCCACGCTCAGGCAGTTGACGTTCATCACACCGGTCTGCTTGATGACATGATGCGAGTAGTTCTGCTTATTGACGGTCACGGCGATGCGGTTGGGAGCGTCCGTCACCTGCGACACCGTGTTGACGATCAGTCCGTTGTCCTTGCTTCCGTCGTTGGTCGTGACCACGTACAGCCCGTAGCCGATGCGATAGAGCGCGTTCGGGTTGTTTTTATCCGCGGTCTCGCTCCGACGCGCGAGCCAGTCGCCCGCCAGCTCGTCGGAAAGTGCTTCCAGCTGCGCCTTGCTCTCCTCATTCAGCGCGGAAAGGATGCGCACCGATGTATTGGCAAAGGTCAGCTTTTTGCAGGGCTCCAGGATCCCTCTCATGGTCTTGGCAGCAAGCGGCGCCCACGAACCGTTCTCGATCAGGGCGACCGTGCGGTTCTGGAAGTTATGCTCCGCCAGATGGGTTAAGAACGTGCGCATGAACGGGAAGATGTCCGCGTTATAGGTCGTAGTCGCCAGCACCAGCTTGTTATAGCGGAACGCGTCCTCGACCGCTTCCGCCATGTCGTCGCGGGCAAGGTCGGTCACGACGACCTTCGGGCAGCCCTTTGCACGCAGTTGCTCCGCCAACAGCTCCACCGCCTGACGGGTATGCCCGTACACGGACGTGTAGGCGATCATGACGCCCTCGCTTTCCGCTTCGTAGGTCGTCCAGAGCTGATACAGATGCAGATAGTAGCCCAGATCCTCCGTCAGGACCGGTCCGTGCAGCGGACAGATGATGCCGATGTCCAGCCCCGCCGCCTTTTTCAGAAGTGCCTGCGCCTGTGCGCCGTACTTGCCGACGATGCCGAAATAGTACCGCCGTGCTTCACACGCCCAGTCCTCCTGTACATCCAGCGCGCCGAACTTCCCGAAGGCGTCGGCGGAGAACAGCACCTTGTCCTTTTGGTCGTACGTCACGATGACCTCCGGCCAATGCACCATCGGCGCGGTGACGAAGGTCAATGTGTGCGTTCCGAGCGACAGCGTGTCCCCTTCCCCGACGATCACGCGGCGCGTATCAAACGCCGTTCCGAAAAAGTTCTGCATCATGTTGAAGGCTTTCTGTGAGGAAACCACGACCGCGTCCGTGTACAGCTCCATGAATTTGGCGATGTTTGCGGAATGATCCGGCTCCATGTGCTGTACGATCAGGTAGTCGGGCTTGCGCGTTCCGAGCGTTTTTTGCAGATTGTCCAGCCATTCGTGCGTGAAATGCCGATCCACCGTATCCATCACGGCGACCTTTTCATCCATGATGACATAGGAATTGTACGCCATGCCGTTTGGCACCGCATACTGTCCCTCAAACAGATCGATTTCATGATCGTTGACGCCGATATAGCGGATGTCGTTTGTGATCTTCATAGCTTTTACCCTTTCCCTTTCCTGTTTCTTTTCCTGTTTGTCATGATAGCACGGCGGCAGTCGTTTGTCAAGACGCAACTTTTTTTACAATTCGGGGGCTTGATATCCCATTTCGTATATGGTATAATGAAAACACTGAGCATTTTCGAAGAAAATGCAATGCCGCCGCGCTAATGTTCGTCATAGCAGAAGCTGATACGGCGGCATGGTATAATATTCATAATATATGAAGGAACGCACCGCGAAAGGGGGAAACGCCCATGAGAGATTACAAGCAGATGCAGGAGATCCAAAGGCTGAAAGCGCAGGAAAGCGAAAAGGAACGGGAAGGCGAAACCGAACAAGACGCTGCGGAAAGGGAATCCGACCGCTACGCGCACCGCTCGCCCGGCTTTTCGGGCTGGTTTGCCTACATACGGGAATATTACAAATGGCCGATCCTGATCGGTCTGATCCTTGCGGTCGCCGTGATCGCCGGAACGGTACAGCTGCATGCCAACAGCAATCCCGACCTTGCCATGATGTACGTCGGACCGTACTATCTGACTGCGGCGGAGCGCACGAAAATGGAAAACAGCCTCACCTCGCTGGATACGGCAAACGGCGGAGACTATAACCAAGACGGGGAATTCCGCTTCGACTTTCTGGACCTGACCATCGCCTATCTGAAGGACGCGGACGGAAAGCAGTACCTGTACGACGAACAGAACAACGCGTACACCCGTTTCCAGACCGAGCTGCGCGCCGGAGACGCTCTGCTGTACTTCCTGCAGCCGCGCTATTACAAGCAGGCGAAAAACGAAGGGATCTTACAGCCGCTCGACGAATTGGGGATCGATCCGTCTCTGAGCTTTGACGGGTACGGCATCTATATCGGGGAATTGGACGGCTATGCGCTGGAGGGCTTCACCCGCATGCCCGCAAACACGGTGGTGTGTCTGCGCCGTTCGCCGGACAAGGACGCGATCGCCTACGGCAGGACCGTGGAAAACTGGGAGCATCACCGCGATATGCTGCTGCATCTGGTGAACTACCGCGATCCGGAGCAGACGGCTGTCCCGACGGACGCATTGCCGGACGTCAAACTGTTCACGGTCGGGTCCGAGCCGGTGATCCGCAGCTTCCGCTCCCCCGCCGAACAGCTGCTTGCCTCGCTTTCCGAGGACGCAAACGGCGACGGGATGCAGATCGGACGCATCGAATCCCTGACCCGTGCGGGCAGCAACGCACAGCGGGAGGTGATCGCCAAGCAGATCCGCACCGAGCTGGTCACGGGAGACAGCTTCCTTTGGCTGTTGGACGAAGCGTCGTTCCGCTACGCCTGCGAAAAGGAGCTGCTGACCCCGCTCCCGTCCGGACTTGCCGACACGGACGCGGCGGTGGACGGATACGGTCTGCGGCTTTCCGGACTCACGCTTTCCGGGGCGGAGGGCTTCCGTTTTCTGGAGCAGAACCTCATTCTCTGCCTGCGCAGAAGTCCGAAAGAGGACGTCGAACCCTACGGCAGAACCGTTCTGCAATACGAGCAAGCGCAAAAAATCTTTCTGCAATTGGCAAAATACGAAAATTAACCCTTGCATTTAGCGTCAATTTATGATAAAATATCTCGTTGAAATCAAAAGTTCAAGAAAGTTGCGGAGCAGGCGTCCGAAAAACGGATGATTCCGGTCGGAAGCTTTGCGTCCCGTGCGGTCGGGTATCCCCTCCGCACGTCAGGGCATTTTTCGCTCCGTAACAGGAAAGGAATGGTCATACCCATGGCATCTTCATTCAAGAAAAAGCAGAAAAAGCATTTGATCGCCGCGATCGTTTGCTGCGTCTTGGTGCTGGCAATGCTCGTCGCGTCCGTCGCGATCGCCTGCGCACACCGCTCGTCTCTGTACCAGAAATTCGAGGACAGAGACTTTGCCGCTGCGATCGCACAAGCGCTCGGTCTGTCCTCCAAGTACGATCTGGATCAGGAGGCTCTGGACAAATACGAGGGGCTTGTCTACTTTTGCAGCGTCGGCGTGGATACCGCCAACAAATACAGCTCCTACGCGTATCCCGTCGTCATGCTGTGCGACAAGACCTACACCGATCTGCTGATCGAGCAAAGCGACCCCGCTTACGAGCCCGCATCGGAAAAGGATGAAACGGATTACAGCTCGCATTACATTGCCGTTCCGTATGTACTGAGCAACCCGGAGGATCTGAATCTGTTTGCCAATCTGCGCATGCTGCGCGCGTTTGACATTTCGGAGATCAACGAGATGGCAAACGGCTGCCAGATGACGCAAATATACAGCATGTACGGGCTTGGAACGCAGGCCGTCTCGGTCAATACGTTGATCGACGGCACCCGCCTTTCCGGTCTCAACGATCTGCATCAGATCTCCTCGCTGACCAAGCTGGAGCATCTCTCGCTTTGCTACAGCGGCATCACGTCGCTGGACGGTCTGGAAAACTTCCCCAACCTGAAAAAGCTGGATATCACCAGCACC
>CAYPYA010000144.1:0-1975 GCA_964414775.1 uncultured Ruminococcus sp.
CAGGGCTCTTGCGGACAGCGTGCCCTGCCGCGGACGGGAGGACGTCGCGGAGCTGACCGAGCTTGCTTCGCTGCAAGCGGAGCGCGAAAAGGCGCGTGCCCGCGTCGAGAACGCGTCTCTTGCTCTGCAAAACGCCGAAAAGGACGCTACGGAAACGGAACAAGAACCCAAGCAAGGGCTTGCATGGATCCTGTCCTTGGTCTGCGGATGTGCCGCTTTGCTTTGCGGGATCCTGCTGCCCATGCCCGCCCGCGTCGGGGCGATTGCCTGCGGGCTGCTCTTATGGGTCGTGTCGCTGGTGCTTTTCCTGCAAAAAAGAAAGCAAAAGCGGGCATGGTCGGAGCGCAAGCGTTTGGAGGACGAACGAAGAAGCGCGTCCTGCGCGGCTCTGACGCAGACTCTTGCACGGGAGCAGGCATCGGAACGTGCGCTGACGGAAGAACTGAAACAGCGGCTTGCACCGTATGATCTGGAGGACGGCGCCGAACTTCCGAAGCGTCTGCGGGAACGCATCTCCTCCTGCCAGGAACTGGAAAAAGCGCATACGGCGTACGAAAGCGCCAGCCGCACCTATCGGATCGCATGTGAGGGATTGGATGTTCCGTCGCTGCAAAGCCGTGCCGAGGGCGCGACGCCGCCGGAGCGCGAGCGGGAAGCGGTGGAGCGCGAATGGGTGTTTTTGCGTCAGCAGGGCGAGATGCTTGCGGAAAAGGTTTCGGAAACCGAGCGTATGATCTCCCATGCCGAGGGCGGATCCGACGACCCCGCCTTGCTGATCGGAAAGCTGGATGCGATCAGGCGGATGCGTGACGAATGCAAAAAACGCTTTGCGGCTTACGAGCTGGCGCGCGAGGGCATCGAGCAGGCATCAGATCTGATGAAAGCGACGGTCGCGCCGCGTCTGTCCGGGCAAGCGAGCGCGTATTTTGCCGCCGCAACGGACGGGAAGTACCGTGAAATGCGTCTGGATACAAGGCTTGCCATGAGCGTGTGCGAGGGCGGGCCGGAACGCGACGGCGAATACTTGTCCGCCGGAACGCGGGACGTAGCGTATCTGTCCTTGCGGCTTGCGCTGGCGGATCTGCTGTTTGCGGGCGCGGGGATGCCGTTTGTGCTGGACGATGCGTTCGGACGGCTGGATGACAAACGGCTGAGCTGTATGCTGCATGTGCTTGCCGAAGCGGCGAAGAAACAGCAGATTTTGCTTTTCTGCTGTACCGACCGTGAACGGAAGCTGTTGGAACGGGACGGGTTGCCGTATGCGGCACTAAGTTTGAAAGATGAATCTTTCAAACGATAAGTTTTGTGACTTGAACGTCAAACGACGACGTTCATTTCGCTTCGCGAAACCGTCAAAAACTTACGTGTTATACGTTATTCGAAAGGAATGGTCATAATGGAAAACGGAAGAAAATTGTTTGCGGAATTGGAGAAGAAGGGGTATGACGCGGCGATCCTCACGGATGAGGTGACCCAGCATTGGGCGAGCGGCTTTGCGTTCACCGACGGGTTGGTTCTGGTCACCAAACGGGAGACGCTGCTCATTACGGATCCCCGCTATATCGAAGCGGCACAAAGCGGCGTATATGCCGATGTGCGCGCAGTGCTGGGGGAGCGCCCTATGCTGAAAACAGCTGCCGACGCGATGCGGGAGCAGGGCGTAAAATCGATCTGCTACGACGGAAGCCGTACCACCGTTTCGCAACTGCATTGGATGGAGGAAGCGTTTGAGGGCGTGCAGCTGCGGGAGGAAACAGGGCTTTGCGACGCTCTGCGTAAGATCAAGACCCCGAAGGAGATCGAATGCATCCGCACCGCGCAAAGCATCACCGACGCGGCGTTTACGCACATCTGCTCGGTGCTTCACACCGGCATGACCGAATTGGAGGTCGCCGCGGAGCTGGAGTATTTCATGCGAAGGAACGGAGCGGACGGGCTGGCGTTTGAGACCATCGCCGTATCCGGCAAAAAAAGC
>CAYPYA010000145.1:0-3731 GCA_964414775.1 uncultured Ruminococcus sp.
CGCGTCCAGCTCCGATGTCAAGGCTTCGATGCGCTTACGGATGTGCCGTCGGTCGGTTTCCAGCTTGCTTTCGCCGGGACCGCGGCTTCCGATGCCGCCGCCCTGACGGGACAGCGCTTTGCCCTGCCCGACCAGACGCGGTGCGATGTATTTCAGGCAGGCGATCTCGACCTGCAGCTTCCCCTCACCCGTGACCGCGTGCAGGGCGAAGATGTCCAAGATCAGCATGGTACGGTCGATGACGCGCACGCCGATCAGCTCTTCCGCCGCGGAGATCTGGGACGGGGACAGCTCGTTGTCGAACACGACCAGACTGATCGAGGGATCGGCTTGCGCCATTTGCGCGATCTCCTCACATTTCCCGCGTCCGAGATAGGTCGCCCGATCGGGGACGGGCTTGTTTTGCAGGACGCTTGCCGCGACCTCACCGCCCGCGGTCTCCAGCAGTCTTGCCAGCTCCTGCAGGGAGGTCTCGCAGTCCGCTTCCGACCGATCCAGGGAAACGGCGGCAAGGATCGCGCGGGTAGGGGCTTCGCTTTGTTGTATGATGTTTGATTCTGTCATAGTGATACTTCATCCTTTCTTAGCGAACACGAAAGCTTTTGTGCGGTGTTGCCGCAAAAAAATGCGGCGCACCAAACGTGCGCCGCAACCTTTGACGTGTTTCGTCAGTCGATATTGAACTTCTTCTTGAACTTGTCAACGCGTCCGCCGGCGTCAACAAACTTCTGTTTGCCGGTGAAGAACGGATGGCACTTCGAGCAGATATCGACCTTCAGGTTTTCCTTGACGGACTTGGTGTTGTACACCGCGCCGCAAGCGCAGGTAATGGTGGTATCCTTGTAGTCGGGATGAATGCCCTGTCTCATGATCGTTTTTCCTCGCTTTCTTCGTGAACCCGACATTTCCGACGCCGGGCTGCTTTTTTCACAATATGCGCTATTATAGCATACCTTTTTTGAAATTGCAAGCCTTTTTTTCATTTTCTCTTGCTTTTTTTTGCGTTGTGCGATACAATAAAGCGACATCACTAAAAGGAACAGGGATTGCAGCTGCATATGAGTGAAACAAAAACGACGCAAACGCCGAACCTGCTTGCGCGTTCCGCATACGCGTATGATCTGCCCGAGGAGCTGATCGCGCAGACGCCCGCCAAGCAGCGGGACAAGTGCCGGCTGATGGTGGTCAGCCGTGACGGAACGCCGCCGCAGGACCGTTTGTTTTCGGACATTACCGAATATCTGTCCGCGGGCGACTGCCTGGTGATCAACGATACGCGGGTGATCCCCGCCCGTATCTTCGGCAGTGCGCGGGGGCATATCGGGACGGTCGAGACCGTTCTGCTGTCCCGTGCCGAGGGGGAACGGGGCGAGGTGTGGCAGGCGTTGACCAAGCCCGGAAAAAAGACGCGGGTCGGGCAGATCATCGACTATCCCGAGGGCTTGCGCGGAGAGGTGATCGGCGTGCTGGACGACGGCGTTCGGCTCATTCGCTTTTCCTATACGGGCGTGTTCATGGAGCTGTTGGAAAAGATCGGGCTGATGCCGCTGCCGCCGTATATCAAGAAACGCCTGGAGGATCAGAGCGACTACCAGACCGTTTACGCCAAGACCAACGGCTCCGCCGCCGCGCCGACCGCCGGACTGCACTTTACGCCCGAATTGCTTGCCGCGCTGGAGCAAAAGGGGGTCGAGATCGTCCGCGTGCTGCTGCACGTCGGGCTGGGGACGTTCCGTCCGGTCAAGGAGGATTCCATTTTAGACCATAAGATGCACGAGGAGTATATCCGCGTCACCCCCGAAGCGGCGCAGAGCATCAACCGCGTGCGGCAAAACGGCGGGCGCGTATTTGCCGTCGGAACGACCAGCGTGCGGACTTTGGAATCGGTCGCGGACGAGAACGGAACCGTGCATCCGTTCGAGGGCAAAACCGACATCTTCCTGTACCCCGGAAAGCCGTTTCATGCCGTGGACGCGATCATCACCAATTTTCATCTGCCCGAAAGCACCCTGCTGATGCTGGTCTCCGCGTTCGCGGGCTATGAAAATACCATGAACGCCTACCGCCATGCCGTCCAGACCCGTTACCGATTCTTTTCGTTCGGCGACGCCTGCCTGTTTTTGTGAATGATACACAAATACAATTTATATTGTATATGATTACCAATCGTTGAAAAGGCTTTGACGGTTGGTAATGTCTTTTCTGAGACAAGCGATCGGCGCCAATGGGACGTGATAGAAAAATAAATTTCCGAGAAAATTTTATTCCATCCTATTGACGGTATCACGGTATCGTGATATAATATGGTTAAGGAAATGAGACAAGGAGAATATGTATGCCTGTTTTGTCAAGATTTTACGGAATCATCATCCGGATGTACTTTTTGCAGAATGAACACAATCCGCCGCATATCCATGCCATTTACAACGAGGATGTTGCCGCTGTTGATTTTATGACCGGGAAGGTTCTGGAAGGCCATTTGCCGCCGAAGGCGCTTGCGATGGTGCGGGAATGGGTTGATTTACACAGGGATGAACTGAAGGAGATCTGGGAAACACAAAATTTCAAGAATATTTCTCCGCTGGAATAAGAGGGGGATTGTGATGTTCCATAAAGTAAAAAGCGTTTCGGTGCTGCCGGGTTATCAACTGTGCGTTCAGTTTTGCGAAGGCGTAACAAAAAAATATGATATAAAACCATTATTTGAGAAATTTCCTGTTTTCAATTCGCTGCGAAATGATGAGGTTCTTTTCGGCGTGTCGGTCGATACGGGCGGATACGGCATTGTATGGAATGATGAGCTTGATCTTTCCTGTGATGAGTTATGGGAAAACGGTGTGACGGTACAGACTCCTTTTGACGACTTGATCGCATTGAGCGATGCGACCGCCTTATGGGGACTGAATGAAAGTACGCTCAGAAAAGCGATTGCATACGGAAAGCTTGTGAATGGCGTGGATGTATGCAAATTCGGAAAGCAGTGGGTGGTTTCCCGCAGGGCCATGGACAGGGAATACGGAAACGCACGTCCGTAAAGTTCTGATCGCTTTCTATCCCGTAAAGATCGGCGACGCCATGCTGATCCATTGAGAGGGAAAAGGTCGGGTCTGCATTTTGTAAAAAAAGTGAAAAATATGTTTTTTCGGGGCTTCTTCGGATTGCATTTATTGTTTGCGTATGATATAATAAAACAATAATATTGTAAGAACGGGGGAAGCGAGACGGAGAGGAAAGGCATTCCGGTGTACGCGGTCATCGGTCCGACCGCGGTCGGGAAGAGCGCGTTTGCCGTCGCGCTGGCGAAAAAGCTGAACGGCGAGATCGTCAGCGGAGATTCCATGCAGATCTACCGCGGTATGAACATCGGGACCGCCAAGGCGTTAAAGCAGGAGCAGGGCGGTATTCCGCACCACCTGCTGGACATTGCCGACATTTCCGAGCCGTTTTCCGCCGGAAAGTACCTGTCTTTGGCTGCCGACGCGATCTCGGACATCCATTCACGCGGCAAAACGCCGATCGTATGCGGCGGGACGGGGCTGTATATCGAACTGCTGCTGACCGGCAAAAAGCTGTCCGAAGCGACCTCCGACCCCGCGCTGCGGGAAAAGTGGCTTCGGTTTGCCGAAGAAAACGGCAATGAGGCGCTGCACGAGCAGCTTCGCAAACGCGACCCGCTTGCGGCGGACGCCATTCATCCGAACAACGTCAAACGCGTTCTGCGTGCTTTGGAG
>CAYPYA010000146.1:0-2515 GCA_964414775.1 uncultured Ruminococcus sp.
CGTAGCCGTAATAGTCCAGTATTTCCAGCACCGCCTGCGGCGTACAGGGCGGAAAGCCGGGCACATCCGCTCTCGCTTCGCCCGCGTACACGCAGAACATATTGCCGTCGGACAGCCCGTCCACATCCTTGCAGGGCGGCAGCAGCTCGCGCAGACGCGCATCCGAAAGCGGCTTGGGCAAAGGAGAGAACGGCAGGATGCCGTGTACGCTCGGATCGTCCCGCAGGGAGGCGATACAGGCTTCCAGCTGCTCCTGTGAGACCGTTTCGGGCAGCTGCGTCACCGACACCAAAGCGCCCGCCTGCGCAAACCGTTTTTGCAGGGAGCGCTCGTACGACAGGTCGTCCTCACGCGCACCGACGCGCACGACCGCCAGCTTCGGCACAATGCCGCACGCTTTCAGCTTTTCTATTTCTTCCCGCAGCCGTTCCGTCAGCGACAGTGCGACCGCGGAGCCTTTCCATTCGATCATGTTGTTTTCCTCGTTTGCAGAATTTCCTGTACCCGATAAAAGATGCGTTCACACGCGGAGACGACGGCTTCCTTATGCGCCGACGCTTCCTGTTCCAGCTTTTCCGCCAAGTCACGCTCGGCGAACAGCCGCGTATTGACCAACAGGTTCAGATACGCGCTGCAGGCGGCGGCAGAGCAGAACGACGCCGCACAGCCCACGTCGCTCAAGGCAAGCCTGCTTCCCTTTTCGGCAAGCGTTTCCAACAGCGGAGGAAGCTTTGCCAATTCCGACAGCATGTCCATGGGCGGTTCTGCCGCGATATGCAAAGCGCTTTCCAGCTTCTCCGCACGGGTCGGGTCGTCCTTCGGGATCCCGTAGGCGCGGGAGAGCGGGACGAACGCGTCCGCATCCGCCTGGATCAGGTCATACAGCGATTTACGGATCGCCTCCGTCTCCGATAGCGTTTGCAGAATTTCCTGCTCATAGGCGGCATATTTGGGTTTTCCGCGCGTCAGATTCGCCACCATCGAGCCGAGCGACGCGGCGACCGAGCCGACCAATGCCGACGCACCGCCGCCGCCGGGCGCGGGCGCGTCCGACGCGAGAAGATCAAGCCATTGCTGTTGTTCCATACGTTTTATTCATCCTTTTTCGTGGTTTGTTCCGTTTTCCTCTTCCGATACAGGACCGTCAGACACAAGCCCGCACCCACGATGCACAGCAGTCCGACAGGCAGAAAGACCCAACCGTTCGTCTCCGGCGGTTCGGGCGGAGTGCCCATACTTTCGATCTCGGGCGGCTTTCGGTCTCTGGCGACCAACAGCGTGTACACCGTCTGACTGCCGTCCTGCGCCGTCACGGTCACGGTGATCACCGTTTCCTGACCGACCAGCAGCGGCCGTTCGTCCAGCACCGCCGAAGCAAGCGGATGCTCCGTTTCCCATTGCACCTGCAGGCGTTCCGTTTCATACGGCACCTGCAAGCGGTAGGTGGTGACGTCCGGATCGAACGTGAACGGGAACCCGTCCGCGATCAGCGACGCCAGACGGCTGTTGCTGTTGGGGGGGCGTTTGCCGTCCCGTCGGGCGCGGACGGTGTACAGGAGGCTTTCTCCGTCCGCAAACCGAAACACGAACATGGCTTCCAGCGCGTCCGAACGGTCAAAAATGCTCTGATACACCGTCAAGGTGCAGTTCTCGGGATAGGTCGCGCTGTAATCCAGTCCCAGCGCTCCGCCCGGAAGCATAACGTCATAGACCGTCTGATCCTCCTTGAACACGGAGGTCATCCCTTTGATCTGCAGGGACAGCGGTCCGTATATGCGTTTAGACGGCTGTACCGAATATTCGCGCGATCTTAAGCCGCAGACCCCGTTCGGATCCAGCAAAACGCCGTCCCGCAAACGCAGCTTACAGAACTTGTCTGCCGCATCCTCATGCAAACGGAAGCGGAAGGTCACAAGCGGAAGCGTTCCCTCGGCGTCCCCGCCCGACGCAAGGAACGAAAGCCATTCGTTCCCCGTCTGCACGAAAACGTTCCAGCCGTAGGTCTCGCGGCCCAAATAGGTCATAACGGACTCGTCGTAGAACAGTCTGCCGCTTGCGCCGTAGCATCCGGCACAGTCCGCCTGATCCCCGTCCCGCAGGTAAACCGTTACGCTTACGGTGTCCCCCGCGCAGACCACGCTCGGCAGGAACAGCTCCAACCGTCCGCTCTTTCCCGTCGGCGGGGTCGGATTGGACGACGAGCCGGAATGCAGCAATCTCTTGCGCAGCAGGTTCGCATCCTGATCGGTGGCTTCCAGATTTCCGTTCAGATCGCTCGCCGACAGGGTCAGATCGTCGGAAAAGCCCTCCTCCAGCGAACGTTCCAGCAGCAACAGATCCTGCAAGGTCACGAACCCGTCCCCGTCCAGATCACCCGACACGACGACGGTCAGACGGTCCAGCTCCTCGCCTTCGGCGGAATGCAGCGTCAGCACCGTTCCCGTTCCGATATGATCCTCGGAAGCACGCACCTCCCCCTCGGAAACGACCTGCTCCAGCAGCTGCTCCGCCCGCA
>CAYPYA010000147.1:0-4768 GCA_964414775.1 uncultured Ruminococcus sp.
TGCTGCCGCTTGCCGAGCGGATGCAGGAACCATCGCTTTTGCGATTGGCAGAGCATATCGCCGAAAGCGGGCAGTCCGTCCGACAGACCGAAGCGACGGTAAGGTCTCTGCTGAACGCGCCGTCCCAAACGGAAAGAAAAGCCGACGACCCCGTGCAGGCGGACTACTATCGCAAGCTGGAACGCCGTATCAGCGCACAGGCGGGACGCAAGGTCTCCATCAGGCAAGAGCAAGCCGGAAGCGGAAAGCTGCTGCTTTCGTTCTCCTCCGCGGACGATCTGGAGGCTCTGATCCGCTCCCTGTGCGGCAACGCCTTTTTCGAGGAAACAGAGGATACGATTTAACGCAGAAAGGAAACATATAAAACCTATGATCGATTTGAAATTTTTAAGAGAACATCCCGATACCGTGCGGGAAAATATCCGCAAAAAGTTTCAGGACGGCAAGCTGCCGCTGGTGGACGAGGTGTTGGAGCTGGACGCACGCAACCGCGCGATCAAAAGCGAGGTGGAGTCGCTCCGCGCCGAGCGCAACAAGGGCTCGAAATCCATCGGCATGCTGATCGGACAGGGCAAGCGCGAGGAAGCGGAAACGCTCAAAAAGCAGATCGCCTCCATGGGAGAGCGCATCGACGCGCTGT
Source organism: uncultured Ruminococcus sp. (assembly GCA_964414775.1). Lineage (GTDB taxonomy): Bacteria > Bacillota > Clostridia > Oscillospirales > CAG-382 > Coliplasma. Next base: position 641 of record CAYPYA010000147.1, read on the forward strand.
CAAACGAGGAAAAGCAGGTGGAGGAAAAACTGCTTGCCGACATGATGCTCATCCCGAACATCATCGACCCGTCCGTTCCGATCGGAAAGGACGACAGCGAAAACGTCGAGGTCAAGCGGTACGGAGAGCCGCTCGTTCCGCCGTATGAGATTCCCTACCACACCGAGATCATGGAAGCGTTCCACGGCATCGATCTGGACGCCGCGGGGCGCGTCGCCGGAAACGGCTTCTATTATCTGATGGGGGATATCGCGCGTCTGCATTCGGCTGTCATCGCCTATGCCCGCGATTTCATGATCGATCGCGGCTTTACCTACTGTGTCCCGCCGTTCATGATCCGCTCGGCGGTGGTCAACGGGGTGATGAGCTTTGCGGAAATGGACGCGATGATGTATAAGATCGAGGGCGAGGACCTCTATCTGATCGGAACGTCCGAGCATTCCATGATCGGAAAGTTCATCGACCAGATCATAGACGAAAAGCAGCTTCCGATCACCCTGACCAGCTATTCTCCCTGCTTCCGTACGGAAAAGGGCGCACACGGCATCGAGGAGCGCGGCGTGTACCGCATTCACCAGTTTGAAAAGCAGGAAATGATCGTGGTCTGCCGTCCGGAGGAATCCATGCAATGGTTCGATAAGCTCTGGCAGAACACCGTCGATCTGTTCCGTTCCATGGATATTCCGGTGCGTACGCTGGAATGCTGTTCGGGCGACCTTGCCGATCTGAAGGTCAAGTCGGTGGACGTGGAAGCGTGGTCGCCCCGTCAGAAGAAATATTTCGAGGTGGGCAGCTGCTCCAACCTCGGAGACGCGCAGGCGCGCCGTCTGAAAATGCGCGTGAGCGGCGAAAACGGCAAGTACCTGCCGCATACGCTCAACAATACCGTGGTCGCGCCCCCGCGTATGCTGATCGCCTTTTTGGAAAACAATCTGCAGGCGGACGGCAGCGTGCGCATTCCGGAGGTCCTGCGCCCCTATATGGGCGGCAAGGCAGAGCTGCGTCCGTAAGACCGTTTACCGTCTCATACTTCGGAAAGGAAGGGTCACGCCATGGATGTCGTCGGTATCGTCTGGACGGTTTTGGCAGGCGTCGGAGTCGCCGTTTTCTACCTTTGGTATGTACGTCGGTATGAGGGCGCCTTTGTGCGCAAGCTGATCGAGATCGACGCGACGAGCGAAGAAACGGCGGTTTCTCTGGCTCAACTGCATTGCAGGAAAACGTTCCCCCTGCGGCGTGCGCTGCGGGAGGACGGCTCGCTTTCGACAACGGTCAAGACCGTACAAGGCAGTCCGACCCGCTACTACCTGCCCAAAAAACAGCTGGACCGCGCCAAGAGCAAATACCGCAAGGAGAACGCGAGCGTCCCGTTTCTGCTGTTGAGCGTCTGCCTGCTGATCGTCATCGGCGTGCTGTTTACGTTTATCTATCCGCTGTTTCCGCAGTTTTCGGAATTCATCAAAGGCTTGCTGGAATAACCGTCCCGCAATGTTCGGAAAGGAAAGATCATCCGCATGAAAAGAAGGAATCCCCTGTACGTCGTCATCGGGCTTGCCGTGCTTCTCCTGGCGGTCACGCTCATCATCCTGCTGGTCGCGGGCTTTCGGTACAAGTCGGATAACGGGATCAAATTCATCGGCAAATCCGAAAACGGACAGCCGATCAGCGGGACCATCAACTACCCCGACGGAAGCTCGGCAGAGCTGGATTATGTCAACCGCACCATCCGATACGATAACGGGGATATCTACGTGGGAGATATCAGCGGCGTCAACCGCAACGGGAACGGGAAAATGACCTTTTCCGCGACCGGAGACGTATACGAGGGCGGGTTTTTGAACGACGAAATGTCCGGATACGGCGTCATGACCTATGCAAACGGGGACAAATACGAGGGCGGTATGCTGCATTCACGGAAAAACGGATTCGGGAAGTTCAGCTTCTCCAACGGAAACGTGTACGAGGGCAACTACGAAAAGGACGTCATGCAGGGCTACGGAACGTTCACCTGGGCGTCAGGCGCGAAATACGAAGGCAATTTCGCGGGCGACGTCAAGAGCGGGCAGGGCAAAATGACCTTTGCCAACGGCGACGTGTATGAGGGCAATTTCGAGCAGGACGTCCGAAGCGGAACGGGGCTGTACACATGGGCAAACGGGACCCGCTATTACGGGACCTTCCGGGATAATCTGATGGATACCCGCGCCGTGGACGAGAACGGAAACTTCATCGTCAGACCCAACGGGACCTATCAGCACGGCGAGGCGGCGCATTACACCACCGTTTCCGAAAACGGAAACAAAAACTATACCGGATATTTTGAAGAAGGAAAGATCGTCGCTGTCTACTAACAAAGCATATATAGTCTATCTTCCGATCCTCACGGATGAGATACAGAAAGGATGGGTTTTCCCATGGCACAATCGGCATTGTTTCGTTTCTCCGCGTTTGCGGATGAGATCACCCCTGATTTTGACGGACAGCTCGCTGCGCTGCAGGAGCTGGGCATTCCGCTGCTGGAGCTGCGCGGCGTGGACGGACAGAGCTTCACGCTTCTGACGGATGAGCAGGCGGAGACCGTTCGCAAGAAACTGCAAAAGGCGCAGATCGGTCTGTCTGCTTTGGGCTCACCGATCGGCAAGCTGGACGCAGACGGAGATTTTGAAGAGCATCTGACGCTGTACAAGCGAATTTTGGATCTGGGCGACCGACTGGACTGCAAGCGCATCCGTATGTTCAGCTTCTATCGCGGAAAGCTGGACGAAAAGACGTTTGAGGACACGGTCTTCGCCTACACGGAACGGCTTTTGGAGCTTGCCGAACGGCGCGGCTTCACGCTCTGCCATGAGAACGAAAAGGATATTTACGGGCAGTCCCCCGAATCGGAGCTTCGTCTGCTCTCGCACTTCGGCGGCAGACTGAAGGCGGTACTGGATCCCGGAAACTTCGCGTTCTGCAAGCTGGACGCGTCCCCCGCTTACCCGATGCTGAAATCCTATATTTCCTATTTCCATATCAAGGACGCGGACGAAAACGGCGTGATCGTCCCGCCGGGCATGGGGAAAGCGCATCTGGAGCAAATGCTTGCCGCGGTCGCCAAGGATCGCGCCGGGCAGGAGGTCGTTCTGACCATGGAGCCGCATCTGATGATGTTCACGGGGCTGTCCTCCCTCTCCAAGCTGGACGATATTCGGCACAAATTTACCTTCACTTCCCCGTTGGAGGCGTTTCGCGTCGCGTACGAGCAGACGCGGGAAATGGTTCGCCGTGTTACCTCCGAATAAAAAGTCAAGGACCGCGCTCAAAGGATGTCTGTACTGCTTCCTGTTCGGCGCGGTCTATTCCTTACCCTACACATGGGAATGGATGTTTCCGCTTACCTATCCCGCGCTCATCCTCTTTTTTCTTCGCATGCGTTCCGACGCGCTGCAAAAAAAGACCTTTCGGGCGTGCTTCTGCTTTCTCGCGGGCTTCCTGTTCCCGCTGTACCGTTGGTTTTTCGCCCTGCATTCCATGCAGGCGTTCGGCTTTTCCGGCACTTCGTCGCTTGCGGTCGCGCTGCTCGGCTGTATCGCCGTTCCGCTGATCCAGACGGCAGTGCAGGCGGCGGTCTTGCAGCTCTGCCGCTTCCTGCCTGCGGAAAACGCGGTTTTGCACGCGGGCGGGCTTGCGGCGTTGTGGGTGCTTTCGGAAAAGCTGCTTGCGTTCGGATCGCTTGCTTTGCCGTGGGGGACGGTCGCGCTGTCGCAGAGCGGATGCGGTCCGTTGCTGCAAACGGCTTCCCTGTTCGGGCAAAACGGGATCGCGTTTGCCGTGGTGTTCGTCTGCGATCTGTTCGCAAGCGGCTTGCAAAGCAAGCGAAAAAAGCAGCTGTTGGGCAGTGTCTCTGTCCTGTGCGCGGTCTGTCTGATCGGAGCGATCCTGCCCGTTTTGCCGTTTTCCCCGCAGAAAACGGGAGAAACAGTCCCGACCGCCGTCATACAGGGAAACATTTCCGCCGCTCAGAAATGGGAGGAAAACGCGACGGTGAGCGCGTATAAGACCTACCGCGATCTGACTTTACAAGCGGCAAAGCAAGGGGCAAAGCTGATCGTATTGCCGGAAAGCGCCGTGCCGACCTATTTTCGG
>CAYPYA010000148.1:0-2822 GCA_964414775.1 uncultured Ruminococcus sp.
CAGCAGGATGCACAGCAGCAAGATGACGGTAAAGGTCGAAAGGATGCGTGAAAACACACTTTTGAACATCGCTTCACCAACTTTATCAGTAGTATACAGGAAAAATATGAATTTTCCAACGGGATTTCAAGAACCGTTTCCGAAAATATATCTGAAAAATATAAATTTTGTTTCACGAATCCGTGTTCCATGATGACAGATAGCGTTCCTGCTTTTCGCTGAGACGGTCGATGGCAATGCCCCACGCCGCCAGCCGTCGGGACGCGATCTCCAGATCCACCTGACGCGGCACGGGGATGATATGGCTTTGAAACGGTTCGCCGCGATGCTTCACCAGATACACAGCGCTCATCGCCTGCACCGCAAAGGACAGATCCATGATCTCCGCCGGATGTCCGTCCCCCGCGCCGAGGTTCACCAGACGCCCCTGCGCCAGCACATACACGTTCTTCCCGTTCGGCAAAGCGTAGCCGGTGATGTTCTGTCTTGCCTCCCATGTGCGCAAGGCGTACGCGCGCAGAGCAGCCATGTCCACCTCCACGTCGAAATGCCCCGCGTTGGCAAGGATCGCGCCGTCCTTTAACAGCGGGAAATGCTTTTCGGTCAGGATCTCGCAGTTGCCCGTCACCGTGACGAAGAAATCCCCCAGAGGGCATGCCTGCTCCATCGGCATGACGGCAAAGCCGTCCATGACCGCTTCCATCGCCTTGATCGGATCGACCTCGGTCACAATGACCGACGCGCCGAGCCCCTTGGCGCGCATGGCGACCCCTTTTCCGCACCATCCGTAGCCCGCGACGACGACCGTTTTCCCCGCGACGATCAGATTCGTCGTGCGGTTGATCCCGTCCCAGACGGATTGCCCCGTTCCGTAGCGGTTGTCAAACAGATGCTTGCAGTCCGCGTCGTTCACCAGCACCATCGGGAAGCAAAGCTCCCCGTCCCGCTCCATCGCGCGCAGACGCAGAATGCCGGTCGTGGTCTCCTCGCACCCGCCGATCACGTTCGGCAGCAGCGAACGGTACTCGGTATGCAGCAAATGCACCAGATCGCCACCGTCGTCGATGACGATATGCGGTGCGCCCTTGACCACCTCGGCAATATGCCTGTGATAGGTTTCCATGGAACAGCCGTGTACGGCGAACACCGAAAGCCCGCCATGCACCAGCGCCGCCGCCACGTCGTCCTGTGTGGACAGCGGATTGCTTCCCGTCACCAGCATACAAGCGCCGCCCGCCGCCAGCACGCGGCAAAGGTAGGCGGTCTTGGCTTCCAGATGCACCGAAAGTGCGATCCGAAGCCCCGCAAACGGCTTGTCCTTCAGGAACTCCTCCTCCAAGCCACGCAGCAGCGGCATATGCTCCTTCACCCACGCGATCTTGCGTTCTCCGCTCTCCCAAAGGTCCACATCCTTGATCTCATATGTCTGCATCCCGTATGACTCTTCCTTTCCTTGCGTTTGACGTAGGCTTCACCACGCCCTTGTCAGATAGGCGACGCGCTCGTAGACCTCGTTCTCATCCACGAACACAGGCTTTCCGTGTTCCAGAACCACCTCTCCGCCGACCAGCACCGTATCCACCTCGCTGCCGTTTGCCGCATAGCAAAGCGCGTGTAACGGGTCATGGTTCGGGCAGAACGCCGGGGTATGTAGATTTATCAGCACCAGATCGGCAAGCATCCCCTCTTTCAGCTCGCCGCACGCAAGCGACAGCGCACGCGCTCCGTTGACGCTCGCCATACGGAACACCTCGTCCGCGCTCACGACCCTGCCGTCACGCTCTATGCCTTTTGGCAGCAGGCAGGCAAACTGCATTTCCGAAAACAGATTCAAGGAATTGTTCGACCCCGCGCCGTCCGTTCCGAGGCAAACGTTGACACCGTGTTCCAGCAGCTGTCGGATCGGAGCGACCCCGTTTGCCAGCTTGAGGTTGCTTTTCGGGTTATGCGCGACCGAAACGCCGTTTTTCGCCAAAATCTCCATATCGTCCTCGGACAGATGCACGCAATGCGCCGCAAGCGTCTTGTTTGCAAACAGTCCCAGACGCTCCAGATACCGAACCGGCGAACAGCCGTGCTCCCGATAGCAGTCGCTTACTTCCTTTTCGGATTCGGACAGATGCGTATGGATCGGCAGCCCCATGCGTTCCGCCGTCGAAGCGATCGTACGCAGATAGGGTTCGTCACAGGTGTACACCGCGTGCGGCGCGAGCATGAAGGACAAAAGCGGCTCGTCCTTCCATTCCTCGTATTCCGCGATCGCTTCCCGCAGCCGACGTTGACCGCCTTCCGACCCTGTCAGCCCGCGTGTCACGACCGCACGTATTCCCAGTTTCTTCGCCACGCGCGGCGTGACGGACGGAAACATATGCATATCGCAGACCGCGCACGTTCCGCTTTTGAGCAGCTCGATGCAGGACAGCATGGCGCCCCAGTACGCGTCCTCCTCGGTCAGTTCGTCCTCCTTCGGCAGGATCCTTCCGAACAGCCAATCGTCAAACGCAAGATCGTCGGCATAGTTGCGGAACAAGGACATATACAAATGCGTATGGCAATCGCACAGCCCCGGAATGCACAGCTTTCCGCTCCCGTCCAGCACCCGTTCGGGGACAAAGCCGTCGGGTGCGCCGCACATCGAACGGATGCGCCCGTCCGAAACGGCGATATCCGTCTTTTTTACCCCGTTGTCGGTCAGCGCCGTCACGTCGGTCAGTAATAGGTTCATAGCGAGCATCCCTTTTTCGGTCCGTAAAAATTCTGTCTTTTCAAATGGTATTCTACCACACAACAAGCAAAAAATCAACTGTGAAACGGTTGATTTT
>CAYPYA010000149.1:0-2417 GCA_964414775.1 uncultured Ruminococcus sp.
GCGGCGGAATTTTCCCGCTCCGAGCCGCTTCGGACGGAGCAGGATCGACAGCAAACGACATCTTCCGACACGCGCTTGGAAAAACAGGGCAGAGCGGCTTTCCGAGCCAGTCTGGGGGAGGAAGACCTTGACCCGGAAACGCTTCTGACCTTCCGACAGCCCACGGAGGAGGAAGCCAAGCGGTTTGCCGGTCCGTCGGCAGAACCGCCGCAGAGCGAACGGGATCATTCCGAACCGGCATATCCCGACAAGCCCGACGGCAGGACGGACGGGCAGACGCAGATGGACGAGCGTCCGTATTGGAAATGGATCGGGGAAGCGTTCGACGCGTTCCTGTTCGTAGAGACGGAGGACAGCGTGTATGTAATCGACAAGCACGCCGCGCACGAGCGCATCCTGTACGAACAGCTTGCTTCCCGCAAGGAGGTACATACCCAACAGCTTTTGCAGGGCATTCCCGTCGAGCTGTCCGAAGCGGACGCGGCGGCGCTGTGCGAAAACGCTTCGTATCTGGAGGAGTACGGCTTTGTTTTGGAGCCGTTCGGGGAGACGACGGTTTTGATCCGCGCCGTGCCGTCCACGCTTGCCCATACGGATCAGCTGGAGTCGCTGCTGGAGGCGTTCGCGTCCGAGCTGGCGGTCGGAAGCCGACTGTCGTTTGCGGAAAAATGCGACCATGCGCTGTTCACGGTGGCTTGCAAGGCGGCGCTGAAGGCGGGCATTCCGAACGACCGCGCACACAACGAATGGATCGTCGGGCAGCTGTTCGAGCATCCGTCCGTTCGGTTCTGTCCGCACGGCAGACCGGTCATGCATCGTTTGCCCAAACGTGAGATCGAAAAATATTTTGATCGTTAAAAACATATCAGGAAAGGGCTGTCATGTCCATGAACCGTTTTCTTTTGAAAAAGCAATGCAAGCTGGCGCGGCGGGGAGAATTCCACACCGTTCACGGCGTGATCCAGACGCCGGTGTTCATGAACGTCGGTACCAGCGCGGCGATCAAGGGCGGCGTGTCCACGGCGGATCTGAAGGAGATCAAGTGTCAGGTGGAGCTGTCCAATACCTACCATCTGCACGTGCGTCCGGGGGACGAGCTGATCTACCGCATGGGCGGACTGCATCGGTTCTTCAATTGGGACAAGCCGATCTTAACCGATTCGGGCGGGTTTCAGGTGTTCTCGCTGGCAAGCTTGCGCAACATCAAGGAGGAGGGCGTCGCCTTTCAGTCGCATATGGACGGGGCGCGTATCTTCATGAGCCCGGAGACCAGTATGCAGATCCAGTCGCACCTTGCGTCCACGATCGCAATGGCGTTCGACGAATGCCCGCCGTCCGTCGCGGAGCATGGCTATATCGACAAGTCCTGCGAGCGTACCGTGCGCTGGCTGTACCGCTGTAAGGAGGAGCTGACGCGGCTGAACGCTCTGCCCGAAACCATCAATCGGCAGCAGCTTCTGTTCGGGATCAATCAGGGCGGCATTTACACCGATCTGCGCATCCGCCATATGAAGCAGATCGCGCAGCTGGATCTGGACGGGTACGCCGTCGGCGGTCTTGCGGTCGGGGAGACGGCGGAAGAGATGTACCGCGTTCTGGACGAGCTCAACCCGTACCTGCCGCAGGACAAGCCGCGCTACCTGATGGGGGTCGGAACGCCGATCAACATTCTGGAGGGCGTGGATCGCGGCATCGACTTTTTCGACTGCGTGATGCCCTCGCGCAACGCGCGGCACGGCAATCTGTTCACGTCGCAGGGGCTTCTGAATCTGAACAACAACAAGTTTGCCGAGGATCCGCTCCCGATCGACCCGGCGTGCGACTGTCCCGCCTGCAGGAACTACTCCCGCGCCTACATCCGGCATCTGTTCAAAGCGCGGGAAATGCTCGCCATGCGGCTTTGCGTGCTGCACAACCTGTATTTTTACAATACGCTGATGCAGCAGATCCGCGACGCGCTGGACGCGGGCAGCTGGGAAACGTTCAAGGAGGAAAAGGCGGAAGCCTTTGCGAAACGTGTATAAATTCGAAAAATTCTTTTTCGAATTAGAAGTTTTGCGCCATGCCGTCCGAAACGGCATATGGTCGGCTCAAGCCGCGACTGACATGATGAACCGCGCAAAAACTTCCGTGTTAGTTTAGAGGGGAATAAAAATGAGAAAAATCTGTTTGCTTGTCTGTCTTTGCCTATTGCTTAGCGGTTCGTTCTGCTTGTCCGTGCGTGCGGACGAAAGCGATAACGCCAAGGCGAACCTTTCCGTATACTATCTGCAAAGCGACCCGCGCTGGGCGGATATCCCCGTCGGCTCGCTGACGATCGCGGAGTCGGCGTGCGGCATTGCGACGGTGTGCAACGCGGTGTACTACGTGACGGGGGTGCAGACCGACCTGCCCGAGGTGGCGGCATGGGCGCACGA
>CAYPYA010000150.1:0-4470 GCA_964414775.1 uncultured Ruminococcus sp.
CCTGACGCGCAGAGTTCCGCGATAGCGCAGGGTCGCTTCATAGGCGATGCGCGGGCGAACGTCGATGCGTCGGCTGCCGTCGGACAGACGGGTGTATAGGCGGATGCCCAGAAAGGCCTCCAGAAAGACCTTGTAGTACCAAGCCGCCGAGCCGGTGTAAAAGCTCCATCCGCCGCGCCCCGCGTGTTTGCCGGAATAGATGTCGGCGCAGAGCGCGTACGGCTCGGAACGGTACTGCTCCGCCTGCGTCTGCGTGGCGGTGCGGGTCAGCGGGTTGAAGCCGGTCATGAGGTCCAGCGCGGTCTCCGTTTTGCCGACGCGTAAGAACGCCAACGCGCCCCATACCGCCGCGTGCGTATACTGCCCACCGTTTTCCCGCACGCCCGCGGGGTAGCCGCGGATATAGCCCGCCGATACCGTTCCCCCGTCGAACGGCGGGGAGAACAGCTTCAGAATGCGGTGCGAAGGGTCGTACAGCAGCTTTTCCGCCTTGTCCAGCGCCGTGCGGCAGCGTTCCTCCTTCGCGCCCGCGAACAATGCGAACGCCTGCGAAAGGATATCCATGGCGCATTCCGCATTGCCCTCCTTGCCAAGCACCGCGCCGTCGTCGCAGAATGCGCGCAGATAGCGGTCGCCGTCAAACGCTTTGTCCTCGACGTTTTGCAGAAGCTCCTTTGCGGTCTGGCGCAGATGCGGCGCGTTTTGCGGCTCGAATCGTTCCAGCAGCGGAAGAAATTTGTTTGCCGAAACGATATACAGCAGGGTGGAAAAGACGCTTTCCCCGATCCCTTTCGCGCCGACCGCGGAGAACGCGTCGTTCCAGTCGCAGCTTCCCATCAGCAGCAGCCCGTGTTTGCCGCGCCGATCCGCTTTTGCAAACGCCCGCAGGCAATGCAGCAGCACCGTTTCGCTTAAGAAGCTGCGCGACGGAAGCTCGTACCGCTCGTTTTCGCCGGTCAGCGGCGGGGAGGACAGGTAGTCCGCCTGTTCGGACAGCAGGCTGTCGTCTCCCGTTTTGTTTACATAATCCGCCACGACGTAGGGCAGCCAGAGCAGGTCGTCCGAGCAGGTCGTGCGGATGCCCTTTCCGTCCGGATGCCACCAATGCTGGACGTCTCCCTCCTCGTACTGATGCGCACAGCAGCGCAGGATGTGCTCCCGTACCGCTTGCGGGTCGGCATAGACCAGCGCAAGGCAGTCCTGCAATTGATCCCGAAAGCCGTAAGCGCCGCCGGACTGGCGAAAAGACGCGCGTGCATAGAAGCGGGACGCGGCGATCTGGTAGGGCAAAAACAGGTTGCAGAACAGGTTTTGCGCCTTGCTTTTGGTTTGGATCTCGATCGGCGGCAGCATGGCATGAGCGAACGCCTCCGCGCCCGCCTGCTCGGTTTCCGCCGACAGACCGTGCAGCAGGTTCAGCAGGGACGGAAGCTCGTTTTCGGTCTCACAGCCGCCGAGAAAGAAGTTTACATAATTATAGTTTGCACGCAGGCAGACCAGATCGTGAAAGCCGTCCGAAGACCTTCCGTACAGCTCCGACTGCGCATACAGCGGGGACGCGCCCTTGGCGTACAGTACGCCGACGCCGTCCCCGAACGCCATGTCGTGTCCGGAGCGGAACAGCAATGCGCCCGACTGCTCCTTCTTCCAAAGAAGCGGCATGGGCTGTGCGCCGCTGCCCATGGCGGGACGCAGAGCGTACAGCACCTCCCCCGACGGGGAGGAGGAAAACAGCACGCGCACCGCCTTGAACGGCTTGTCCGCGCAGCAGAAGCAGATGACCGAGTAGGTCAGCCTGTCGATTTTCCCCTCCCACATGGCGACGCCTTTCCCGAAAAAGACGTCGGAGGAGCAGGCGATCAGATCGTACAGAACGCCGTTTTGCCGTAGATACAGCCGTTCGCCGTCCGACAGCGAGCCGGGGTCGCCCGCAAACGGGGTCAGGCGGTGCTCATGCGCGTTGCCGCAGAAGGTATAGCCCAAGGACGACGCGGTGACGACGCTCCCGCACAGCCTGCCGCTCAGAACGTAGGAGCAGACCGACGGGTAGGTGCGGGTCTTGTCCAGAAAGAAGCCCTTTTCGGTCGCATAGCCGCCGAACACGGTCAGTGCGTTTTCGGGAGGAGCGGTTTGGGGCTCCGTCTGCGTTCGGTGCGTGTACGGCGGGTCAAACAGCAGAAACGGGGGAGCGGAGCGGACGGGAGAGACCTTGGACGGGTCCTTCCAAACGGTGCAAAGCTGCGGCAGAAGCTCCAAGAAGCCCTCCTCCAATTGCTCCCTGCGCAGAAGGAAGATCCCGCCGCGCATACCCAGAAAGCCCTGCAGGTCCAGTTGCTCGCACAGCGAAAGCAGTTTCTTTTCCGAGGGGCGGAAGTATTGCCCGTCGCCCTCCGGCAGCAACAGCAGCTCCGTGCGCAGTCCCGCACGCGTCAGCTCCGAAAAGCCGCGCAAAAGCTTTTCCGCCTCGGTCTTATCCGATTCCCCGACGCAAAGCCCGATCAGCGGGTAATCGCCGGAAATGCCGTAACGCCACAGGCGGTCGCGCCGATAGGAGACCCATTCGTTGGGGGCGGGCGAGCGCGGAAAGAGCAGAGAGGTGAGCAGCTCGTCCGTTTCGGGCAGCGAGCCGGAGCGGAAGGATTCATGCTCGTGCCTTGCCGTCAGAATGGCGGTGCGCACCTCGGCGCGGGTGTTTCCCATGGACAGCAGCAGGGTGCATCTGCCGCCTTGACAGGGTGCGGTCCGAATGACGCACAGCGGGTCGATGCAAGCGCCCGTTTTGCCGTTCAGCGGGCGGACGAGGTCGGCGGGGGAGTTCAGGCTTTCCGGCGGGAAGCCGTCCTTGTCGGTGCAGAACGTAAAGTCGGTCTGCGCGTCCTGCAATGCCGCGGCGAGCCAATAGCAGGGCTGTCCGCTTTCGCGGTCGCGCCGTGCGAAGTACAGGATGCGTTCGTTCGGCTCGTAGCTGCTTTCGATGAACAGCTTGGAGAAGGATTGGTGCGCGTCGTAGGAGGCAAGGTCGCACAGCACCGGCTCAAACGCGAACAGGACGTCCCGTCTCTTGCGGTTTTCCGCCTCCGCAGACACACGGAAGCAGTCCGCGCGGCGGCAGAACGAGAATTGCACGCGCCCCGAAAAGCGTTTGCTTCCCGCGATCAGGCTTGCGTTCTGCGCGTCCGTTTCAAACGCGTAAGCGCCCTCTCCGAAAAACGGGGTACAGCCGTCCGTGCGCTCGTTTTCGGGGAACGCGACGGTCAGCGTATGGGAAGCGGAGAAGCGTTCGGTGCGGCAGTCGTTGAGCAGGATCTCCCCCTTTTGCAGGCGGACGTGTCCCAACGAGGTGACAAAGGCGGAGAAGCCGTCCTTGCAAAGCAATGCCGCACGCGGACGGTTGAAGTCCGTCTCGCTGCAATCGGTCCGCTTTTCAAAGCGGGGAGGGCGCACCGCCTTGGGGGAAACCCGCAGCCCCTCGTTCAGCAGAGAGGGGTTGGGCGGGAGCTTCTCCTGTAACAAGCCCACCGACGCCTGCATCCGCTTGTCCGCAAGAAAGCGGCGTACAAACGCGCGCTCGTTCAGCAGATTGGAGACGGCAAGCAGGCTCATGCCCATGTGATGCGCCATATAGCTTCGCACCGCGACCCCGTCGCGGCTTCTGCCGGGCGTGCGGTCAAACGCCTCGTACAGGCCGTATTTGCCATAGAGTCCGAGTGATTCCAACGCGTGCAGGTTGCGCACGCAGGAAGCGGGACTGACCGCCATGGCAAGGTAGGTCGAGTAGGGGGAAATGACCGTTTCCCCGCAGACGTCGCGGCGCAAGGCAAGCGTGCGCACGCCGTGGGCGCGGTAGCGGTAATGCAGATCGCCGTCAAACGCGTAATAGGCGGATTCCGAAACGCCCCAGGGCTTCCCCTTTGCCGATCTGCGCTGTGCGTAGAGTGCGAACAGCAGCGTTTCGTGCAGGAACGAGTTGCGGTAGATGGGGAGGAACAGCTGCGGCATGAAGTATTCGAACATGGTACCCGACCAGCTCACCATGCCGACATACCCCTTTTCGGAGGAAACGGTGCGGGAGAGGGCGTACCAATGCTTTTTCGGGACCAGTCCGGCGGCGACCGCGTAATAGCCGGCGGTGCGCGCTTCACTCATCAGCAGGTCGTAACAGCCGCTTTCCCTGCGTCCGTGCTTGCCGTCCCAGCCCAGGGAAAAGAGGTTCTTCTTTTCGTTGTAAAAAATGGTCAGGTTCGCGCCGTCCGCCAATCGTCGCGCCTGCTTTGCCAGCGCGGGGAAGCGTTCTTCCTTGTCTTTATATTCATACAGACCGTTTTCCAGCGCGATCAGGCAGACGACGAGGTTTCCGCTGTCCACGAACGAGCAGAATTCGTCTCCCAGCACCGAAAGCGTTTGCAGGTCGTACCAGTTGTAGAGGTTGCCGTGAAATTTCGGAAGCCCTTCGACGGTCGCAAGCGTGCG
>CAYPYA010000151.1:0-2847 GCA_964414775.1 uncultured Ruminococcus sp.
TTGAGCAGGCGAAGCAGGTTCGCGACCGCCACACGGGATTTCCCGACGCGGGATGCGGCTTCCTCCTGTGTCAGGGAGAACTGTTCCATCAGATCCCGATAGCCCGCGGCTTCCTCGACCGGATTCAGGTTTTCACGCTGCAGGTTCTCGACTAAGGACAGCAGCGCCGTCTCGCGGTCGTCCAATTCGCGCACCAGCGCGGGGATCTCGTTCAGTCCCGCCATGCGGGAAGCGCGCCAACGCCGTTCTCCCGCGATGATCTCGTAATATCCGTTTTCCTTGCGGCGCACCACGATGGGCTCCAAAAGCCCGTGCTGTGCAATGGAATCGGATAATTCCGCCAGCGCCGATTCGTCAAAGCGCTTTCGCGCCTGTTTGCGGTTCGGCTCGATATCCGAAAGGCGCAGCATCAGCAGCCCGCCGTTCGACGGACTGTCGTTTACGGGCAGATCGGTTTGATTGTCCGACAGCAACGCGCTCAAGCCGCGTCCCAATCCTTTTTTTGTCATCATTGCTATCCGTTCCTTTTTTCGACTTTTCCGTCGCAGCGTTCCATCAGCTCCCGCGTGACCGCCGCGTACGCCGCCGCCCCTTTTCCGTTTCGGTCGTAGTCCGCGATGGTCATTCCGTAGCTGGGGGCTTCGCTGATGCGGACGGAACGGGGGATCGGAGTGCGGAACAGCTTTCCGGGAAAGAATTTCTTGATCTCCTCCAGAACGCTGACCGTCAGATTCAGTCTGCCGTCGTACATATTGATCAGAACGCCCAGCAGCTCCAATTCGGGATGAAAGCGGCTTCGGATCAGTCTGACGGTGGTGTTCAGCTGGGAAAGCCCCTCCAGGGAATAGTATTCGCAAAGGACCGGGATCACCACGCCGTCCGAAGCGACCAGCGTATTGATCGTGACCAGTCCCAAAGCGGGCGGGCAGTCGATGAGGATGTAGTCAAATTGCGCCCGAACGCTTTCCAGCGCGTCCCGTAAACGGTATTCCCGCCGCGGCTCGCCCGCAAGCTCCAGCTCCGCGCCGACCAGATCGATGCCGGACGGCAGGAGCTTCATATTCTTGACATTGGCCTTGATGATCGCATCCGAAGCGGGGACGCGCCCGATCAGCACGTCGTATATCGTTCCGGAAACGCTTTTCTTGGAGACGCCAAGCCCGCCGGTGGCGTTGCCCTGCGGGTCCGCGTCCACCAGAAGCACCTGCTTTCCCGCACGTGCGAGACAGGCGGCGATGTTGACCGCCGAGGTGGTTTTGCCGACGCCGCCTTTTTGGTTGGCAAAGCATAGAATATGATTCCGTTCCGAAAGCGTTCCCATACTGACAATACTCCGATTTTTCAGGTACGTATAGTATACCTTGTCTTTGCGGGAATGTCAAGACGGGAAGTGTGAAATTCCATCGAAATTCCGAAAATCTTTGCGCTTTTGTCTTGACAATTGAACGGAGAAACAGTAAAATATCGGGAGATAAACCTAAAAAATCCGGCGGCTTTTCGGCTGTCGGTAAAAAGAAACAGGCATAAAATAAAAGAAAGGTGTTCTCTCATGGAAGAAGTTTTGAACAAGATCATTGATTGGTGCATGACGTACAGCGTCAGGTTGTTGATCGCGGCGGCGGTCCTGATCATCGGGTTCCGCTTGGTTAAATTTTTCGTCGGCAGACTGCGCAAAGGAAAGCTGACGGAAAAGCTGGATCATACCGTTGCGTCGTTCCTTTTGAACGCGCTTGCCATCGGGCTGAAGCTGCTCTTAGCCGTGACCGCGGTCGGCATTCTGGGCATTCCGATGTCCTCGGTCGTCGCGTTGCTCGCGGCGGCAGGCGCGGCGATCGGTCTTGCCTTGCAGGGGGCGTTGTCCAATCTTGCGGGCGGGATCATGCTGCTGCTCTTCAAGCCGTTCCGCCTGGATGATTATGTGGAGGTGAACGGGGTCTCGGGTACGGTCGTTTCCATTACCATCATCTACACCGTCCTGCGCACGCCGGACAACAAGGACGTTTCCCTGCCGAACGGTGCGGTGATGAACAATACCATCGTCAACTATTCCGCCAACGACCTGCGCCGTGTGGATCTGAACTTCAACGTTTCCTATGACAGCGATATCGACCGCGTGCGTGAGGTGCTTTCCACCGTCGCATCGTCGCATCCGCTGGTATGCAAGGATCCCGCGACCGAGGTGTATCTTCAGGAGCAGGGGGACAGCGCCATGGTCTTTGTCCTGCGCGCATGGTGCAAGAAGGAGGACTACTGGACCATCTTCTTCGACCTGAAGGAAACCGCCAAGAAGGCGTTTGACAAGGTCGGCATCGACATTCCGTTCCCGCAGATGGACGTACACGTTACAAAGCAGTCGTGAACGTCCGTCCGATCGCGTTCATCCGCACCGCGTTCCCCTCGAAGTTCGGCATCCCGCGGCAGAGCGGGCTGGTCGAGGGGCTTGTGTCCCGCGTGGTTCTGGAGAAGCCGTACCGCAAAGCGGAGGCATTGCGCGGACTGAACGATTTTTCCCACATCTGGCTGCTTTGGGAGTTTTCCGAGGTACACAGAGAGGGTTGGTCGCCGACGGTGCGTCCGCCGCGTCTGGGCGGCAATACGCGGGTAGGCGTGTTTGCGACCCGTTCCCCCTATCGCCCGAATCCGATCGGGCTGTCCTGCGTCCGCTTGGTGGGGATCGAGGGGTGCGATCTGCTGGTATCCGGCGCAGATCTGCTGGACGGAACGCCGATTTTGGATATCAAGCCGTATCTGCCCTATACCGATTCCCGTCCCGACGCGGTCGGCGGCTTTGCGGACGGGGTGCGGGAGAACGTTCTGTCGGTCGAATTTGCGCCGGGTCTGCCGGAG
>CAYPYA010000152.1:0-5785 GCA_964414775.1 uncultured Ruminococcus sp.
TACTCCAGCTCCGACGGCTTGACCCCGCCGCGCTCCAAAACACGCAGACAAAGATCCGCCATGTCCTTTACAATGCGGTCTCCGTCCTCATCCCGTACCGTCGGACAGCTATCCTGTAACAGAATGCTTCCGTTTTCATCACAAAGTCCGGCTTTGATAGACATCCCGCCGAGGTCGATTCCCAAATAATACATTACATTCATCCTTTCCGATCGCATGAACGCGCTTTGCGATCAATGCGCGGTATTCAGCTCGATCAGCCGTTTATTGAATTCCTCCGCCGTGTTGTATCCCATCTTCTTCTGTCGGTTGTTCATCGCGGCGATCTCGATGATCACGGCGAGGTTGCGTCCGGGCTTGACGGGTATGGTGATAGACGGAATCCGGATGCCGAGAATATCCGTATATTCCGTGTCCAGACCGAACCGCTCGTACTGCTTTTCGGAATCCCACGGCTCAAAATGCATCGCAAGATCCACCTTTTCGGTTTCCTTGACCGCACCCATACCGAAGATGCGGCGCACATCGACGATCCCGATCCCGCGCAATTCGATATAGTGCTTGATCAATTCCGGCGCACTGCCGACCAGCGTTTTGTCCGAAACGCGTTTCAGCTCCACCGCGTCGTCCGCGATCAAACGGTGTCCGCGCTTGACAAGCTCGATCGCCGTCTCGCTCTTTCCGATCCCGCTCTCGCCAAGCACCAGAATGCCTTCGCCGTATACCTCCACCAGAACGCCGTGCATCGTGACGCGTTCCGCAAGCGCGACATTCAGTTCGGAGGTCAGCGCCGCAGTCAGCGAGGACGTATGCAGACCGCAGCGGTAAAGCGGAGTTTCGTATTTCTGTGCCGCTTCCGCCATTTCCGGAAAGATAGGCAGACCCGCCGTCACGATCGCCATCACGACCCGTCTGGAAAAGAACGCATCCAACGAATTCCTCCGCTCGACCGGCGGCAGAGAGGATAAATAGCTGTGCTCCATATTTCCGATGATCTGGATCCGTTCGTTTTCAAAATCACGGAAAAAGCCCGCCAACGGAAGCCCCGGACGGCTGATGTCGGAACGGGAAACCTTGCGTTCCCCGATATCGACCGGCTCAAAGATCGGGTCGAGCGAAAATTCCTCAACAATGTCCCTCAGATTTTTCTGATACTTCCGAGTCATCCTGCTTTACCTCCGTCTGTCCGATTGTCGTTGTCGGTTTCTTTTTTACGATACGGTGCTTCAGCCATTCCGAGTGCCACAGCGCGCCGACCACCGCCAAAATCACAGCCAAAGGGATCAAAACGCTGAGAACCGCCGTCGCGCGGGTATTCCCGAACAAAGGCGTCCAGAGCTTTGTATAACGGTAAAACAGCAGCTTCGCGCCGTACGGGATACGGTGCAGCAGCTTCATAAACGCATTCCCCGCCTTGTCCAAAACAGGCGCGGTGATGAGCAGCTCCTGCGTTTCCAAGAAGGAGCGAATGGCGATCTGATATCCGATCAGAACCGTTGTGACCGCGTCCAACGCGTACAGCAGGAACGCGACATTGCGGTAATGCTTCGCCGTCCGAACGGTCCCCTGTTCCTTTGCACAGATCGGCGTTTCCGAGCAGAAATACCCCCAGAGCGAGAAGGAAGCCGTCAGGAAAACGCCCTCTTCCTCATAGGAACGAAGGTATTCCTGAATCTGCTCACTCTTGGGCGAACAGTCCAGCCATTCCACACGGTAGTACCATGTCTTTCCTTCCTCTACCTCAAATGTATATCGGCTATCCTTTTTTGATACCAACCGATATCCCTTTTGTCCGCAGGCATTCAGCCATTCTTGCTCTTTAGAAGACGAAAAGAAATACTTTCTGATCCGTTTTTGTTCCAAAACAGCACGCTCCTCCCTTTAGCAGATACATCCGTCTGCTCTATTATACAACTTTACCGCCTGTTTGTCAATGCACCCCGCTCTTTTTCTGAAAATGAAAAAATCCGAAAAAAGTCCTTGCAATGATCATGAAAATATGTTATACTATGACTTGTAAATACCGTTTTCCGTATGTCGGCAAAAGGGTAAGGTCGGATATGGAATATGGCCATACTACCCGGGGAGTCAGCGGTGCCTTGTAACCTGCAATCCGCTCCAGCAGGGGGGATATGCCAATCTGAGGACATAATCTGTGTCGCTGCGTCTGTGCAAAACCGTTGATAAATGGGTCCCTGCGCAATTCGCCCCTGCGAATCATGTCAGGTGGGGAACCAAGCAGCATTAAGCAGACCTGCGGATGTGCCGCAGGGGTGCCTGTTTTGAGGCAGAGCGGAGATTTCCGGATGGAGATTTTGTTCGAACTTGGCTGTATGGTCATATTGCATATCCGATTTTTGCAATCGTTCAGGTAAGGAGAGGTTGTTTTGTATCAGGCATTGTACCGCAAATGGCGGCCGCGCACGTTTGACGAGCTGTCAGGGCAGACGCATATCACCAAGATCCTGCGCAAGCAATGTGAGGAAAACCGCGTTGCGCACGCGTACCTGTTTTGCGGAACACGCGGTACGGGAAAAACCTCTGCCGCCAAGATCCTGGCAAAAGCGATCAATTGCGAGCATCCCGTCAACGGTAACCCCTGCAACGAATGCGATTCCTGCAAGCTGATCGACAGCGGAAACGCCACCGACGTACAGGAGATCGACGCGGCGAGCAACAACGGTGTGGACGATATCCGTTCCCTGCGGGACGAGGTGGTCTATCCCCCTTCCGCTTTGAAGAAACGCGTTTATATCATCGACGAGGTGCATATGCTCTCCGCCGGCGCGTTCAACGCGCTGCTGAAAACGCTGGAGGAGCCGCCGGAATACATCGTATTCATTCTTGCGACAACGGAGCTGAACAAGCTCCCCGCCACCATCGTTTCCCGCTGCATCCGCTTTGATTTTACAAGGCTGAGCGAGGAGATCATCGCCGCGCGTCTGCGCTTTGTGGCGGACCGGGAGCAGATCCGTCTGGGAGAGGGCGCGGCGGAGCTGCTTGCCCGTTTGGCGGACGGCGCCATGCGCGACGGTCTTTCCATTCTGGAAGCCTGTACGTCCGGAACGGAGCACGAGATCACCGCACAGTCGGTTCGGGATCGCCTGGGGATCGCCGGAGCGGATCAATTGGTTACGTTCTATCGGAATATCGCGGAAAAGAACGTCCCGGACGCGCTTTGCGTTTTGGAGGATGTATACCGTTCGTCCAAGGATCTGAGCGTTTTCTGGGAGGACGCCGCGAGCATGGTGCGCGACATGCTGATCCTCAAGCAGCTGAAGGGAGACGTGCGCGGCTACGCGGGTTCCTTCCGCTTCCGCGAGGAAGCGTGTTCCCTGCTGAAGGACTATTTGGAGGTTTTCACGCCGGAGCTGCTGTTGTATTTCTGCTCGGTCATTGAGGACACGCAAAGCCGCATGACGCGCTATACGACCAACAAAAAGCTGTTGCTGGAATTTGCGGTGATCCAGCTTTGCGATCCGTCCCTGTCGATCAGTCCGCGTGCGCTTGCCGCCCGCATTTCCCGCTTGGAAAAGCAGCCGCAAATCGGCGCATCCGCGGTCATATCCGAGCCGAGCGCAGTCCCGCAAAAACAGACGGAAACGAAACAGCAAGCGAAAGAAGAAGCGAAGCAGGTCCTTTCCGACGCAAAGCCGTTCACGCAGGTCGCGGAGCTTGCCGAAGAACTGATGGGGCATCCCGATCTGCTCCCCTATGTACAGAAGATACAGGCGGTCTTGGAAAACGGAACATTCGTCATCACGGCGGATCCCTTTACAAACCGTATGCTGCAAAACGGCACCAACGAACAGACCCTGCGCGACGCGGTGCGCGTGGTGACGGGGCAGGCATATGAATTGGTCTTTCGGGAACAAAAGCCGCAGAACACAGCGGAAACGCTGATCGACGAGTTGTAATAAGAAAGTCAGAAAATCTTACAGGAAACCGATATACAGGAAAGGAATGGAAAAACCATGAACGTCAGATTGCCGAAAGGAATGGGCGGCGGTCCGTCCGATATGAACGCCATGCTGCGTCAGGCGCAGAAAATGCAGGAGCAGATGGCGGAGAAGCAAGCGGAGCTTGACGCACGCGAATATGACATTCAGGCGGGCGGCGGCGTTGTTTCCGTTAAAATCAAGGGAACAAAGGAAATCTCCGAGATCAACATTCAGCCGGAGATCGTCGATCCCGACGACATCGAGACCTTGCAGGACATTCTGGTCGCGGCGGTCAACGAAGCGATCAAAAAGGTGGAAGCCGCCAACGAAGAGGAAATGGGAAAAATCACGGGAAGCATGAACCTTCCGGGTATGTTCTGATATGACGCCGTCGTTGGAAAAGCTGATCGCACAGTTCGCTTCCCTGCCCGCGATCGGCCGCAAGAGCGCCGCAAGGCTCGCCTATCACATTCTGGAATTGCCCGATGAGCAGGTACGCGCCTTTGCCGACAGTCTGCTGGAGGCAAAGCGCTCCGTTCGGCTGTGTTCCGTCTGTCAATGTTACAGCGAAGCGGAGCTTTGCTCCTATTGTAAGGACGATACCCGCGACAAACACACGATCATGTGCGTGGAGGACAACCGCGCGTTGGAAGCGATCGAATCGCTCCACGAGTATCACGGAAGATACCACGTTCTGCACGGGGTCATCTCTCCCGTGGACGGGATCGGACCGGAGCAATTGAAGATCAAGGAGCTGCTGGCGCGTATCACAGACGAGGTACGGGAGGTCATCATCGCCACCAATCCGAGCGTGGAGGGCGAAGCGACCGCAATGTACCTGGGAAAGCTGTTAAAGCCGCTGGGCGTGAAGGTGACGCGGCTTGCCTACGGTCTGCCGGTCGGCGGAACGCTGGAATACGCGGACAACACCACGCTGCTGCGCGCCATAGAAGGACGAACGGAAGTATAAACCGTATAAAGCCATTGAATGCAGAAAATCCATGTACCCAAAAAGCGGATACATGGATTTCTTTGTTTCAGAGCGTTTCGCCGATCGCTTTTTATGCGGCGGTGTATACATAAAACTTACGCGTTTTCCTCCGACAGTTCCGCGACCGTTCCGATGAACAGCGGGAGATTGGTCTGATTGTCCACGATCATATACAAAAACGGGCGGTTCAGATCAATATGGGTGTAGGTTGGCACACAGTCAGCAGCCATACCAACACCGGTCGCCGCGGCGGCCTTTGTTCCGGTTTCGCTGACCTCAATAAAGGTTTTTTGGACCACACTGCCGATAAACAGATCGTCGCGGTTTGCGATATGGTGAAAGTCTGCAGAGCCAGGGATAAACGCATCCTGCATTCCCATCGTTTTCAGCGTTTCATTCAACGAATAGGTGCATTCCTGCTTGAATTTCGGCATCGTTGCGATCACGTCGGCATGCTGCCCGTTCGCGAGCAGTGCTTTCAATTTTTCGGCGGTCAGAGACGCGATATAGTCATCCAGGGAAACGCCCTCGTTCGGAAGCAGGGCGACGAAACGGTACCGATCGCCCGCATACGGTTTGGCAAAGCCGATCGCATCCGCGTCCTTGTATAGGATCTCCTCACCGGAACGCATCATGCTGACCGTTGTTTCCGTTCCGTCCTCATTCGTGAAAATGCCGTCTTTCACATCGCTTTCCTCATAAGCCTCTTTCCAGCCGGCATCGAACACGATCGCGTTGACCAGATACATAAAGATATTGGGATCGACCTTATCCAGCAGTTTCGGGATCATTCCGTCCGTGTGTTCGTTGACCCAGTCGTTGACGCCTTCCAGCATCGACTGCCCATCCTGCG
>CAYPYA010000153.1:0-6747 GCA_964414775.1 uncultured Ruminococcus sp.
GGGTCGGGTTTTTGACGTAGGTGCGTATCAGGTCCAGCATTCCGGGGTCGGACACGATGACCGCGTCGGGCGCAAGCTCGCCCGCCTGGCGCAGGAAGTCCGGCAGCAAGGCAAGGTCGGCTTGGTGCGGCATCACATTGACGGTCAGATACACCTTCCTGCCGCGCCCGTGCGCATAGGCGATCCCCTGACGAAGCTGCTCCGGCGTGAAATTCCCCGCCGCGCGCCGCATCCCGAACCTTTCCAGCGCGAGATACACCGCGTCCGCTCCGTAATCGACGGCAAAATGTAATTTTTCAAGATCGCCGGCGGGGGAAAGGATCTCCGGCACGCGTTGCTTGTTCATGGTCGAGACCTGTCCTTATGCGAAAGAACTCAGCCCTCGGAGGCTTCGTTCTGCATCGCTTCGTTTTCCTTTTGGACGCGCTCCTTGTTGCGCTCGTGCTGAAACGCGGTCTTGGCGTAGTAGGTCTTGCCCGCGTTGTTGCTGACAAAGAAGTAGATGTTCTTGATCGGCTTGTCGTCCTCGTCCAGCGGGGGAGAGGGATAGATCGCGGCAAGGATCGCGTCCGTTCCCGCGTTGCAAATGGCTCCGGGGGGCAGTCCGTCATACAGATAGGTGTTGTACGGGCTGTTAAACTGGATGTTGATCTGGGACGCGTCCTGTTCACGGTCCAAGCCCGCCAATTCATAGGCGTACTGGATGGTCGCGTCGCTTTCCAGCTTGGGGAACTCGGCGGGATTCTTCAGACGGTTGTGGAACACGTAGGAGATGCACTCGAAATCCTCCGCGGTCTTTCCCTCCGCTTCGATCATGGACGCCAGCGTGATGATCTCGTCCAGCGTGAACCCGTTCTGCTCGCATTGCTCCGCGTAGGTGCGCTTCCAGTCCGCCCATACCTTGTCGTTGAAGTTGTTCAGCAGCTTGTTGATGGCGAGGTATTCCTCGGTGTCGGTATAGAAATCGTAGGTGTCGGGGTACAGATAGCCCTCCAAGCGGTACACACGGCTTTTTGGCCATTGCTGCTGCTCCAAAAGCTGTACGAATTCATGCTTGTACGGATAGTTGTTGATCGCGTCGACGAAGCCCTCGCGCGTTCCGACTCCGTTTGCCACGAACAGATCGATGATCTCGTCCACCGTGAAGCCCTCGGGGAACGTCAGCGTGACGATCTCACGCGGCCTGTAAGCGGTCGTCAGCGCGGTCAGAAGCTGAGAATAGTTCATGTCGGTGTTGAGCGTGTGCTCTCCGGGGATGAACCGAATGGTCTCGCCGTCGCCGTAATGCTGCATATAGTAGGAAAACACCCATTTGTAGTCCACAAGCCCCTTGTCCGTCAGGATGTCCGCGACCGTGTCCTCCGTCGCGTCCTCCGGCAGCGTCACCTTGATCTCCGTCGAGCCCGTGACCAGCGCGAACACGTCGTTCCCGATGGAAATGATATAGTAGGCAAGATAGGCGGAGACGATCAGAACCAGCGTGACGTAGATCACCGCCTTGCCGAGAAAGCCGAGATTGGCAAAGAAATTGCCGGTCCGCTTCAGAATGCGCTTGGGTCGGGACAGACCGGCGTAGGGGTCGTCCTCCTCGGATTCGTCTTCACTTTCGCCGTCCTCCGCCTGCTCTCCGGATTCGGTGAAGTGAGCGGACACGCCGCCGTTTTCGCTCCCGTCCTCCTGCGCTTCGGAAAAATGGGAATACGCTCCCGTTTCCGGCAGGGTGCGGATCTCCTCTTTCGGCGTTTGGTCATCCGTTTCCGCGGCGGTGCGGCTCTGCTCCTTTTCCGTCGGAGCGTCCGCTTCCGACATGCCGCTTCGTTTGGGACGCGCTTCGGAAAGCGCGAAAAAATCCGGATCCTCGGCGTTCACTTTCTCTTTGTCCGCCGACTGTTGATCGGAACGGGGGATATTCAGCATGGTCGCCAGTTCATCGGTTTTGGAAAGACGTTCGTCTTTCATCGGATGCATGACCTCCTTAATGCAGCGCCGTTATCAATGCGAAAACGACGATCAGAACAAGAAACGTGGGGGACAGGAACACCTTTGCCATCGACGGGCGGCTTTTCGGAGGCCTTGCATCCGTCGGCGGGTGTTCGGCGTATTGCAGATACAAATGCTCGATGCCGTACAGCAGCAGAAAAACGGAAAAGCCCAGCAGGATGATCAGCAGAAAGCTGACAAAGAACGCTCCGTTCTTTTGCAGAATGATGCGCAGGAACTGATCGGACGCAAACACGCTCAACGTGTTGGACAGCAGATGCAGGACGACGGCGGGGATGACCGAGCGTGACGCGACCGTGACGATGCCGAGCAGCAGTCCGGCAAACAGATAGACCGGAAAATTCGTCGCCGAGAAATGCAGCATCGCAAATCCCAAAGCGGATATGATCACCGCGTTCGCTTCTCCCATCGGGCGGTATTCCGAAAGCACAATGCCGCGGAAAAGCAGCTCCTCGCATACCGCGGGAATGATCACCAGCGCCAGCAGCACGCTCGCGGGGGAGCGGTCCGCGGCGTCTTTTGTCAGTCGGTCGAAGAAGCCCGTCGTGTCCACCGTCGCGGAGGCGATCGCCTGAAACCCGAACTTGATCAGCAGCGTTCCGAATATGAGCACAAGCGATGCAAACAGCAGCGTCGGCAGATGCCTGAGTCCGATCGGGGACAGGAACATCGGGGAAGCAAGCTTCTTGCCCTTGAGCAGATAGTACAGCATACACGGCAGGACCAGCACCAGAAGCTGGATCACCGAGATGCTCAGAAACAGATTCGTGTCGGTCTTCGCTTTGGAAAGCAGGTAGCGGGACAGGTGCATTGCGACCAAAACGAGCATCATCAGGACCGGCGCCGTCACCTGTGGGGTAAACCGACGCAGACCGCTCTCATTTGCCATTCCCGTACCTCTCCTTTCCGTATGCAAATGCTGTCGGACTTATTCGAAACGGGTCTGCTCGCGCAATTCGTTCGCCCGTCCGCTGCCGAACAGCAGCTCCACCAGCTTGAACCCGAACGGGAAGGACACGCCCATGCCCTCCGCCGTGACGAAAATGTCGTCATGCTCCACCTTTTTTCCGGTGCGGATCCCGTTGGGGATATAGGACTCAAACCCCGGATAGCAGGCGTACCGCCGTCCGTCCAGCAGACCGAGAACGCCCAGCACCGACGGAGCGGCGCAGATCGCCGCGACGAACAGTCCGTTTTCCGCGGCATACCGTACCAACGCCTGCACCTTTTCGCTTTGACGCAGGGTCTCCGTTCCCTGTGAACCGCCCGGAAGCACGACGCAGCTGAGCGCACTTTTGTCGATCTCATCTACGGTACAGTCCGCTTTGACAACGATTCCGTGCGATCCCGTGACCGTTTCGCCGCCTTCGACGGAGGCAAGCAGCACCGTTCCGCCCGCGCGCCGCAGCAGATCGGCGGGAACCAACGCCTCGGCTTCTTCAAAGCCGTCGGCAAGCAGAATACAAATTTGGATCATGGATCAAAAACCGCCTTTCGGGAAAAGAAATTTTTGCACATGGGAGAAGATCTCCCGATGGATATCCTCGCGCGAACGCAATTGCATGCCGGTCGCGTCGGTACAGTCGACGGTTTGCCAGCCGAGCGTTTTGGCGGCGTACTGCGCCGAACGGTAGCTGTTTTGCAGGTAGGCGCGATTGTTTTCGTGAATGTCCGTTTTGCGCCCCGTTTCCCGGGAGCGGCGCGCGATCAGCTGCTCCGAGACCGAAGGCGGAACGCACAGATAGAACACAAGGTCCGGTCGCGGAAGCCCCAGCTTCCCGTATTCAAAATCGAACAGCCATTGCAGGAAGCCGTCTGCCTGCTCCTGCGGCAGTTTGGAAAGCTGATGCACCGCGTTGGCGGTCGTGTAACGGTTGGCAAGGATGACCGTTCCCGCCTCGTAGTCCTTTTGCCAGTCCAGCCGATAGGAACAGTAGCGGTCGACCGCGTAAAAGCTGGACGCGGCGTAGGCGTTGACCGCGTTGGGATCCTCTCCGAACGCACCGCTCAGATACAGGCGGATCGCCGCGCTCATGTCCCGATCGTAGGTCGGAAAGCTGACCGTGCGGCAGGGGATATGCCGTTCTTTCAGCGCCTGCTCCAGAAGGGACGTCTGCGTTTCCTTGCCCGAGCCGTCCAGCCCGTCCAGCGCGATCAATGTTCTTTGCCGTTCGATGGGAATTCACCTGCCCGCGATATCATGTTATGATATCATGCCTTTATTTTCTGGCATTTTACCGGCATCCTATACCGATGCCAGTATACCAAACTTCATTATATCACTTTGCCGCCCGAATTGCAAGCATTTGCGTAAAAAAGTGCAAAAAAAGCGATCCTGTCCCATGCCGTGCGTTTTGGAAAGCATACGGCTTTTGCCGCGGGAGACCGAAAAAATCCCCGTCTGCCGTGTGTGCGGCAAACGGGGTTCGCTTTCGTTCAGCTGTCCTGATATTCCGGGGGAAGGAATTCCTTGGAGATGACGCGGTGCAGCGTGGTATACAGATTTTTCAGACTGTAGCTTCCGCCGTTTTCGCCGTACAGCGTGGGCGCACCGCCCTTTCTGCCCTCGTAGTTGATCTTGCTTCCGTGCTGAGAGGCAAGCTCCTCGGTGTAATCCTTCAGATCATAGAGCTTGAAATTGCGGTATCCGGTGTCCCTTTTGGCGTCGACGCTCCGCACATAGGTGTAGTGTGCGACGATCGGGGTCAGGATCGGATTTTCGATCGTGATCTTCCCGCTTTCGGAGTCCTTCCGCACATCGAAGGAAAGCATTCCCTCCAGCGTGGTCTGCCCCTCGTGCATCCCGGAAAGGAAGTTCCCGATGGAATAGGCAAGAAGCATTTTGTGCCCGTTCGCTCCCTCCATCCATTCGATGGGCTCCAAGCAGTGCGGGTGCATGCCGATGACGACGTCCACACCCAGCTCGCAGAACAGCGAAGCGTAGTTCTTTTGCACGGAGTTGGGCTGGAACGCGTATTCGTTTCCCCAATGCGCCGAAACGATCACCACGTCCGCCTTCTGCTTGGCAAGCGCGACCTGCTTGCGGATCAGGTTCTCCTCAAAATACGGGATATACGTGTCGCTGTAGCAGGTCAGACCGTTGGTCGTGGACGTGTAGGTCAGGAACGCGAACTTGATGCCCTTGGATTCGAGCAGCGGGATGTTGTCCGTGTCCGCCTGGTTTTTGTAGTAACCGAGCGGGAGCATACCGGCGGAACGGCAGAACGCGTCCGTGTTGATGATCGCCTTGTCGCTTCCGATATCCAGCATATGGTTGTGCGCCATGTTCACGATGTCGACGCCCAATTCCTTCAGCGTAGCCCCCAGGGCTTCGGGGGAGTTGAATCGCGGATACCCGTCGATCGCCGTCCCTTCGCCGCCGAACAGCGTTTCCTGATTGATGTAGCAGATGTCCGCCGTCCGCATGCGTTCGGCGACGTTCTCGTAAATGGAGAGGAAATCGTAATCGGCTTCATTTGTCGCCGCGTAGGTGCAGGTCTCCCCTTTTTTCTGCGCCGCGCATTCCATGGCGTAGAAATACACCGACGGGTGGATCAGGTTGTCCCCGCAGGCAAGGATGCTCACCACCGAATCCTGCGGCAGGGGAATGACCGAAGGCGAGGAGGTCGCGGGACGGCTCGGCGTCTGGGAGGACGCGGAAACGGGGAGATCGCCTGTGCCCGACGACGCGGAAAACGGGTCGTCCGTCGAAAAGGAACAGCCGCAGGTAAGCAGCAGTACGCCCGCCAGCAAGAGCGGGAACAGCCGCGCGGCAAAAGGTTTGATTGACATAATAATCTCCATTCTGCGGAAAATATTCTGACGTTTTTGATGCATGCAGTATACCAAACTTTGCTCGGGATGTCAAGCGAAACCAAACGGCATTTACAATTCTTTTACACACACAAAGCGGGAAAACATCCCCTGCGCCCGCTCGTCGCAGCTCGCTTTGAGCCAAACGCCGTCCTGCGTGTCATGCCGCTCCAGCACCGTGGCGAGCCGATAGACCTCGGACGCTCTGCCCGCGTCGGCGTGCGGGAAAAACAAGGTCAGAATCTTCTTTCCGCCGTTGACCGTTTGCTCCAGACGTGACAGCAGCCCGTCCAGTCCTTCCCCCGTTGCCGCGGAGATCTCGCAAGCTCCTTTCGGGAACAGCGCGCGTTCGTTTTCCGGCACGCGGTCGGTCTTGTTGTAGACCTCGATAACGGGCTTGTCCGCCGCGCCCAGCTCCTCGATCAGCTTTTCCGTCACGGCACGCTTGCGCGTCCGCTCGGACGGCGGCTCGGACGCGTCGGTCAGGCACAGGATCACGTCGCTGTACTTCAATTCCTCCAGCGTCGAACGAAATGCCCGCACCAGATGCGTCGGAAGGCGGTCGATGAACCCGACCGTGTCCGTTAGGAGAACCTCCGTCCCGCCGGGCAGCGTCAGCTTCCGCGTGGTGGGGTCTAAGGTGGCAAACAGCTTGTCCTGTGCGAGGATGCCCGCGTCGGTCAGACGGTTCAGCAGCGTGGATTTTCCGGCGTTGGTATATCCGATGATCGCGACGCTTGCAAGCCCCGAACGCTCCCTTCCCGCGCGTTTGACCGCCCGCGTGCGTTCGAGCGCGTCCAGCTCCGATGTCAAGGCTTCGATGCGCTTACGGATGTGCCGTCGGTCGGTTTCCAGCTTGCTTTCGCCGGGACCGCGGCTTCCGATGCCGCCGCCCTGACGGGACAGCGCTTTGCCCTGCCCGACCAGACGCGG
>CAYPYA010000154.1:0-3848 GCA_964414775.1 uncultured Ruminococcus sp.
CGGTCCACAGCCCCGCGATCCCCGCTTCGGAAACGTTCAGAAGGAAAAACCAAGCCGTTCCGAACGCATAGAGCGCGATGCAGCCCGTCACCATGCCCAACAGCGTATAGCCGAGCTTGCCGTGTCCGCGTTCCGTAAAGAAGCCGGTCAGGAACACCGTCAGCAAAAACCCGACGAGATAGCCGCCGGTCGGCCCGACCAGATGCGCGATCCCGCCCGTGAAGTGGGAAAATACCGGGACTCCGGCGGCGCCGATCGCCAGATAGCACAGCACCGCGACCGTTCCGCGCTTCCACCCCAACAGCCCCGCGCACAGGAAGACAGCAAACGCCTGCAGGGTGATCGGCGTTGTGATCGGCGTCGGAATGCTGATCCACGCGCAGACCGCGATCATCGCGCAGGACAGCGCCGTGTAGACCATGTTCCGTGTGATGTTCTTGTTTCTTGCTTTTTTCGTTTGTTCGGCGGATTGGTTCATAACGCGCTCCTTGTTTTGCATGTTTTACGTGGGACAGTATACAACGGCTTTTTCCGTTTGTCAACCATTTTTCCTAAAAAAGTTTACGTTCAAAAAAGGACGACCGTGCGGGACGGTGGAAACGACGCGCGCGTAACTATGCACCTTGCCTTGTTTTCGTCCTATCTTTTTTCGTTTTTTCGCTGTGTGGCGGCTTGCAATTCGGGTCTGCCTGTGTTACAATAAAGTAAGTTATGCGTAAAAGCAGCCATGCACACCAGAAAGGAAACGGAGCAATGAAGCAAGTTACAGTCGCCGTGATCGGGGCGGGCGTCGTCGGCAGTCTGCTGGCGCGAAAGCTGACCGAATATGAGCTTTCCGTCGCGCTGATCGAAGCGCGGGAGGACGTAGCGACCGGTGCGACCGGCGCAAACAGCGCGATTGCCCACGGCGGGTTCGATCCGCAAAGCGGCACGCTGAAAGCCAAGCTGAACGTCCGCGGGACGGCAATGATGCCGCACCTGTGCGAGGAGCTGGGCGTTCCGTACAGAGCCAACGGCTCCATGGTCCTTGCTTTTTCCGAGCAGGAAATGGGATCGGTGCGCGAGCTGTATGAGCGTGGAAAGAAAAACGGCGTGAGCGGTCTGTCCGTTCTGAGCGGCGACGAGCTGCGCGCGTTAGAGCCGCATATTTCCCAAAACGTTTGCGGCGGACTGCGCTGTACCTCCTCCGGGATCGTCTGCCCGTACGGACTTGCGATCGCGGCGGCGGGCAATGCGGTGGACAACGGCGCGTTGCTGCTGCTCTCCTCTCCCGTGACCGCCATCGAGCAGACCGAGGACGGATTTTTGCTGACCGCGGGCGAAACGCAGGTACATGCTTCCTACGTCGTCAACTGCGCCGGCGTGTATGCCGACGAGGTGGCGCGTCTGATCGGGGACGACAGCTTCACCATCCGTCCGCGCAAGGGCGAGTATCTGCTGTTCGATTCCTCCGAGGGGGGCTTGGTCGGGCATACGCTGTTCCAAGTGCCGAGCAAGGCAGGGAAGGGCATTCTGGTCACGCCGACGGTACACGGAAACCTGCTCATCGGGCCGACCTCCGATTTTGTGGAGCAAAAGGACGACCGCTCCACCACCCGCGAGGGGCTGGAACGCGTCAAGGCGGCGGCATTGCGCTCGGTGGACAGCTTACAGTTCAAGCAGGTCATCACCGCGTTTGCGGGGGTACGCGCCGTGCCGGACGCGGAGGACTTCATCATCCGTCCGTCCGAGGTCAACGGCAAATTCCTGCACGCGGCGGGGATCGAGTCCCCCGGACTGTCCGCGTCTCCCGCCATTGCGGAATATCTGGTGGAGCTTCTGCGGGAAGCGGGCATGCCGACCAAGCCGAATACGGCGTTCGATCCGATCCGCAAGAGCCAGCGTTGGTTCCGCGAGCTTTCCGACGAGCAAAAGAACGAGGTGATCCGCAAGGATCCGCGTTTCGGGCGTGTGGTCTGCCGCTGTGAGACCGTCACCGAGGGGGAGATCGTGGACGCGATCCACCGCGCTCCGCCCGCGTATACCGTCGACGCGCTGAAGCACCGTCTGCGTACCGGCATGGGGCGTTGTCAGGGCGGGTTCTGCACCCCGCTGATCACGGAGATCCTTGCGCGGGAGACCGGTCTGCCGCCGCATATGCTGAACAAGGGCAGAGAGGGCAGCTACCTGCTTGCCGGCAGTACCAAATCATGAAAAAAGCGTTCGAGAAACGCAAAACAAATAAAGGGAATTTTTAGGGTTCTCAAACAGAGATCCTATAAGGGAAAGAAGAAGAATGAAAGCACAGCTTGTTATCATCGGCGCAGGGCCTGCGGGGCTTGCGGCGGCGGTGGCCGCTTACGATCGCGGGGTGCGCGATCTGTTGATTTTGGAGCGTGACGGCGCTCCGGGAGGGATCTTACAGCAATGTATCCATAACGGGTTCGGACTGCACCGCTTCGGCGAGGAGCTGACGGGACCCGAATACGCCGCGCGGTATTTGCGGGAAGCGGAGAAACGGAACATCCCCATTCTGACGGACACCATGGTGCTGTCCATGACCAAGGACCGCGTTCTGACTGCGATGAGCAGGGAACGCGGCGTGTTTTGCATCCGGGCGTCCGCCGTCGTTCTGGCAATGGGCTGCCGCGAACGTCCGCGTGGGGCGTTGAACATCGCGGGATCGCGTCCGAGCGGCATCTATACCGCGGGGACGGCACAGCGGTTCGTGAATTTACAGGGCTATCTGCCCGGAAAAGAGATCGTCATTCTCGGTTCGGGCGACATCGGGCTGATCATGGCGCGGCGCATGACGCTCGAAGGCGCGCACGTGCATGCGGTGTGCGAGCTGATGCCCTATTCCGGCGGTCTGAACCGCAACATCGTCCAGTGCCTGCGGGATTTTGACATTCCGCTTTTGCTGTCTCACACGGTCTCCCGCATCCACGGACAGGCAAGGCTGACCGGCGTGACGGTTTCCAAGGTGGACGAGCATCTTGCCCCGATCCCCGGAACGGAGACCGAGATTTCCTGCGATACGCTTCTGCTGTCCTGCGGTCTGGTGCCGGAGAACGAGCTGACGCGCGGGGCGGGAATCCCGCTGGACCGCGTCACGGGGGGTGCTTCCGTCAACGAGAAGCGCGAAACGGCGGTGCCGGGGGTGTTCGCCTGCGGAAACGTTCTGCACGTACACGACCTTGTGGACTTTGTGTCCGAGGAAGCCGCCCTTGCGGGCGAAAGCGCGGCGGAGTATATTCTGAACGGCGGGGATAAACAAAGCGAAACGCCCCTAAGTCTGAAAGCCGAGGACGCGGTGCGCTATACCGTCCCGCAGCGGATCGACCGCATGGGCAAGGCGGTGCGGGTGTTCTTCCGCGTCGGGCGCGTGGTGGATCACGCGCTGTTGAGTTTGGAGTGCGGCGGGGAAGTGCTGTTTTCCAAAAAGAAGCGGCGCATGACCCCCGGAGAGATGGAGTCGCTGGAGATACCCGCCGACGTTCTCGGACGCGCTGCGGGTGAACTGGTCTTACGCGTGAAGAATTCATAAGAAAGGAATTTCCATACATATGAAAACAACGGAGCTGACCTGCATCGTATGCCCGATGGGCTGTACGTTACAGGTGGAGCAGGACGAGGACGGGACGGTATGTTCGGTACAGGGGAATTCCTGTCCGCGCGGAGCGGTGTACGGCAAGGACGAGGTGGTCAACCCCACGCGCACGCTGACAAGCACGGTTCGGACGACCGACGGACGGCTGGTTTCGGTCAAGACCGACCGACCGATCCCGAAGGACAAGCTGTTTGCCGCCATGGAGCGGGTGAACCGCGTAAAGGCGCAGGTACCGATCGCAATCGGGGACGTTCTGCTG
>CAYPYA010000155.1:0-2039 GCA_964414775.1 uncultured Ruminococcus sp.
TTCGCCGCTTCCGAGAAGATCTCCAATATCGTATCCGGCGTATCCGTCAGATCATGCAGAACGTACGCGTTATCCCAGAACACGCGGAAATCCTTTGCTGCGGGCTTGAGCTGTGCAAAGCGCTTCACGACCTCGTCGGAATAGCTGATCCCGCTGGGGTTGGCGTATTTCGGAACGCACCAGATGCCCTTGATCGTCTCGTCCTGCGAGACCAGCTTCTCCACAAGGTCCATGTCCGGTCCATCCTTCAGCAGCGGGACGTTGATCATATGGATGCCGAAGAACTCGCAGATGGCAAAGTGACGGTCATATCCGGGAACGGGGCAAAGGAACGAGATCTGATCGTACTTGCACCACGGCTTGCAGTCGTCGCACACCCCGTGCAGCATGGCGCGGGCGACCGTATCATACATCAGATTCAAACTGGAATTCCCGCCGACGATGACCTGCTCCATCGGAACGTCCAGAATCTCCCCGAACAGACGCTTCATCTCGTTGATCCCGTCCAAGCCGCCGTAGTTGCGGCAGTCCGTACCCGTTTCCGAGAAGCACTCGTCGTTTCGGATCACCGCGGTCAGCAAGCGCGACATGGTGCCAAGCTGTTCGGGGGACGGCTTGCCTCTGGACATATCCAGCTTGTTGCCCTTCGCCTTGATCGCGTTATATTTCTTCAGTAACTGCTCGTATTGCATATGCTATCCTTTCCGAACTCAGAATTCGGCACTGCCTGCCGTGCGCGGGAACGCTTCCACATCGCGGATATTGGAAATGCCGGTCAGATACATGATCAGCCGTTCAAAGCCCAAGCCGTAGCCGGCATGCTTCACGCCGCCGTACTTGCGCAGATCGAGATACCACCAGTAATCCTCTTTGTTCAGCCCCAGCTCCGCCATACGCGCTTCGAGAACGTCGATCCGTTCCTCTCTCTGTGAACCGCCGATCAGCTCTCCGACGCCCGGAACCAGCATATCCGCGGCGGCGACCGTCTTTCCGTCGTCGTTCAGGCGCATATAGAACGCTTTGATCTCCTTGGGATAATCGGTGACGAACACAGGCTTCCCGAAAATCTGCTCGGTCAGGTAGCGTTCATGCTCGGTTTGCAGATCGCAGCCCCATTCGACCGGATAGGTGAAGTTCTGCTTGCTTTCCTGCAGCAGGCGGATCGCCTCGGTATAGGTGCAGCGGGCAAACGCGCTGTCCGCCACAAGGTTCAGCCGTTCCAACAGTCCTTTGTCCACAAACTGATTGAAGAACGCAAGCTCCGCGCCGCACTTTTCCAACACGGTCTTGATGACATACCGTGTCATCTCCTCCGCAAGCGCGGTATCGTCCTCCAGATCGGCAAACGCCATTTCCGGCTCGATCATCCAGAATTCCGCCGCGTGACGCGGGGTATTGGAATTTTCCGCGCGGAAGGTCGGACCGAACGTGTAGACGTTTCCGTACGCAAGCGCGAAGCACTCCGCTTCCAGCTGTCCGGAAACGGTCAGGTTCGCGGGCTTTCCGAAAAAGTCCTTACTGAAATCGACGCTGCCGTCCTCTTTCAGCGGCGGGTTCACCGGGTCAAGCGTGGTGACGCGGAACATCTCCCCCGCTCCCTCGCAGTCGCTGGCGGTGATCAGCGGCGTATGAACATACACGAAGCCCTTTTCCGCAAAGAACGCATGGATCGCCTGTGCGGCAACCGAACGGACGCGGAACACCGCGTTGAACGTATTGGCACGCGGGCGCAGATGCGCGATGGAACGCAGAAATTCAAAGGAATGGCGTTTGGGCTGCAACGGATAATCAGGGGTGGACGTACCCGTGATCTCTATCGACGTCGCCTTCAGCTCAAACGGCTGCTTCGCCTCGGGGGTCAGCTCCAGAACGCCGTTGACGAGCATGGACGCGCCGATGTTCTGCTTGGCGACGGTCTTGTAGTTTTCCAGCTTCGCATCCTCGAAAACGACCTGCAGATTCTTGAAATAAGAGCCGTCGTTCAATTCCAAAAATCCGAACGTATTGGAAGAACGGATCCCTCTCGCCCAGCCGCCGAC
>CAYPYA010000156.1:0-19199 GCA_964414775.1 uncultured Ruminococcus sp.
ATAGGTAAGGAGGTAACGCTATGGCGATTGGAGAGAGAATCCGTTTCTTCTGTAATCTGCGGAGAATGACACAAAAGTACCTCGTTACGCTGATCGGCTTTCCCGAAAAATCCGCAGATGTGCGTTTGGCACAGTATGAAACAGGCACACGCACGCCGAAAGCAGCCATAACCGCCGCATTAGCGCAGGCGCTTGATGTTGCACCACAGGCACTCGCTGTGCCGGACATTGACAGCCAGACCGGACTGATGCACACGCTTTTTACCCTTGAAGATATTTACGGCATTACCATCGGGGAGATAGATGGAGAAGTATGCCTGCGGATCAATAAGGATAAAGGACACACCGCATACGATCTGCTGAAAATGCTTTCTGCTTGGCTGGAGCAAGCTGCCAAACTTGCGGCAGGCGAAATCAGCAAAGAGAACTATGACAGATGGCGCTACCATTACCCGAAGTATGACACTACACAGATTTGGAACGAAGTTCCGTCACAGGAGCTTAGCGATGCCTTAGTTGAGCAATCCTAGGGCAAGCTGAAAGATATATAAAAACAGCGAGGGACAAATACTATGACTGTTTTTCAAATACTGACAGCTATCATCCTGCTTATTTTCTATGGTTGCTACTATGCAAAGAAAATAGCACAAAAGAAAAAGGGGATCCGTACCACGCAAATCGGAAAGGGGAAGCGAGGTGTTCCTCTGTATATTGAAGTTGCTATGGGTATTGCAACATTCTGCATTGTGATCGTAGAGATCATAAGTATTGTGTTAGACTGGTCAATTTCACCTGTATGGGTTAGAATTGTAGGGCTTATGATCTCTGCACTTGGAGTTGCACTCTTTATAACAGCTATACTTACAATGCGTGACAGTTGGCGTGCAGGCGTATCAAAAGATAAAACAGAGCTTGTTACAAAGGGAATATTCAAGATAAGCCGTAACCCAGCCTTTCTTGGCTTTGATCTTATGTATTTGGGTGTTTTAATGGTATTCTTTAATTGGGTTCTACTCATATTTTCAGTTTTTGCAATACTCACGCTCCATTTGCAAATTGTAAACAACGAAGAGGACGCCATGCTATCGGCGTTCGGTGACGAATATCTGAATTACAAGAAAAAAGTGAACAGATATTTCGGAAGAAAATAAAGCAATAAACGACAAACGCCCTTAGCCGTGTTCACCGCAGCGAAGGGCTTTTATCATATGGATTTTCGGCAGGCAGCCATTAGAATTCGTGCATATAGAAAAAAGTACAGCATATAATATATTACACAGGAAGGGGGGTGATTCTTTGAAAATACAATGGAAAAAATTGATTTTATGTATTGCGCTCCCGCTTGCGGTCGGCGGTTTGTCCGCGCTTTTCACACGCGGCGGCATGGAAGCGTTCCGGTCGTTAAATAAACCGCCGCTTTCTCCTCCGGGATGGCTGTTTCCGGTCGCATGGACGATCTTATACATTCTGATGGGGATCGCTTCGTATCTTGTGCTTACATCGGGAAAACCGAACCGTGCAGCCTTGACCGTATACGGAATACAGCTTGCTTTTAATTTCTTTTGGTCTATCATTTTCTTTGATTTTGAAGCCTATTTGTTCTCCTTTATCTGGCTTGTGATCTTGTGGGTTCTTATATTTGTAACCATGATTCTGTTTCACGGAATATCGAAGCCCGCGGGATATCTTCTGCTCCCATATCTACTGTGGGTTACCTTTGCCGGATACCTTAACTTTTATATTTATCTTCTCAACTGAAAGAACGCACAGGTTCGTAAAAAACAAAGCCGAAATCCCTATGTTTATCAGGGTTTTCGGCTTTTTGGTTCTTACTCGAATTCCACGGTTGCAGGCGGTTTATCCGTAATGTCGTACAGAACGCGGTTGATCCCGCGCACCTCGTTGGTGATGCGGCGGGAAATGACGGCAAGCGTATCGATCGACAAATGGGTGAACTTGGCGGTCATGAAATCGTCGGTATCCACCGCGCGGATCGCAACGGCGTAATCGTACGTCCGACCGTCCCCCATGACGCCGACGGAGCGCATATTCGTCAGAGCCGCGAAGTACTGGCTGGGCTTATGCTCCAGCTTACCGATCTCCTCGCGCACGATCGCGTCCGCATCGCGCAAGATCGTCAGCTTTTCCCTTGTGATCTCCCCGATGATGCGCACCGCAAGTCCCGGTCCGGGGAAGGGCTGACGCTCAACCAGCTCCTCCGGCAGTTCCAGCTCCCGACCGACCGCGCGCACCTCGTCCTTGAACAGACCGCGCAGCGGCTCGACGATGCCCTTGAACCCGATGTCCTTGGGCAGTCCGCCGACGTTGTGATGGCTCTTGATGGTCGCCGCCTTGCCTCCGCCGGATTCGATCACGTCGGGATAGATCGTTCCCTGTGCCAGAAATTCCGCACCGCCGATACGGCTTGCCTCGTCGCGGAACACCGAAACGAACTCCGTCCCGATGATCCTGCGCTTGGTTTCCGGATCGGTCACGCCTGCCAGCTTGGACAGAAACCGCTCGGACGCGTCTATGCGGATAAACCTCAGCTCGCGGTCCTTGAACGCCCGCTCGATCTCGTCTCCCTCGTTCTTGCGCATCATGCCGTGATCGACAAAGATGCAGGTCACCTGCCCCGGCAGCGCGCGTGCAAGCAGCGCCGCGCAAACGGAGGAATCCACCCCGCCGGACAGCCCCAAAATCACACGTCCCGTTCCGACCTGCCGTCTGACCTTCTCGACCTGCTCGCGGATATACCCTTTCATATCGTAATCCCCCGCCGCGCCGCAGATGCCGAACAGGAAGTTATGCAGCATCTCTTTTCCGTGCTTGGTATGGATCACCTCCGGGTGGAACTGCACCGCGTACAGCCTCTTCTCCGGGTTTTCCATCGCCGCCGTCGGGCAGTTCGCGGTACATGCGCTCGCGCGGAAGCCCTCCGGCAGGGTCTCCACATAGTCCCCGTGGCTCATCAGCACCGCCTGCTCCTTTTCCAGTCCCGCAAACAGCAGACTGTCCTTTGCGGTCAACGTTGCCTCCGTCACGCCGTATTCCTTGACTTCGGCCTTGGAGACCTTACCGCCGAGCTTGTGGCACATCAGATGC
The DNA here is from genome assembly GCA_964414775.1 of uncultured Ruminococcus sp. Lineage (GTDB taxonomy): Bacteria > Bacillota > Clostridia > Oscillospirales > CAG-382 > Coliplasma. The sequence goes on from CAYPYA010000156.1 coordinate 3,106, forward strand.
ATCCCGTAGCAAATGCCCAGCACAGGAATGCCCAGACGGAAAATTTCCCCGTCCACGTCCGGGCTTCCTTCCCCGTATACGCTGGACGGACCGCCCGTGAAAATGATCCCGACGGGAGCAAGCTCACGGATCTTTTCGATCGGTGTGTCCCCCGGAAGGATCAGGGAATACACACCCTGTTCCCGCACGCGGCGCGCGATCAATTCCTTATACTGACCGCCGAAATCCAAAACCAAAACCGTTTGCTTTTCCATAAATCCGCAAAAGACCGCCTTTCTTTTCGCTTTTCGACTTATTCTCCATTATATACGAAAAAGAACCGTTCGTAAAGGGGTTGCCGAAAATTTTTTCTGTGTATTTTCTCCAAAAAGCACGCATAGGTATGGGACAAGAGAAAGGAGCGTTCACCGCTATGTATCGTTCATTCATCCGAAAAGGACTGTGCTTGCTGTTGCTTGTTTCCCTGCTGTGCGTGCAGGCAGTTTTCCCCGTATGTGCGACGGAAAGCGCGCCGGTCTATCCGTATTCCTTTGCATTTGAGGATTTTTGGTATGAAACCGCCGTTCCCGCGGCAACCTTTACCAGCAGCATCTCCTGTAAGGGCTGCTTGCTGATGGAAGCGTCTACCGGCAAAATTCTGTATGCCGACCGTGCGGACGATCCCCTGCCGATCGCCAGCGTGACCAAGGTCATGGCGACGCTGCTGATCATGGAAGCGATCGACGCGGGCAAGCTGAACCTGAGCGACACGGTAACGGTCAGCGAGCGCGCCGCCTCCATGGGCGGTTCACAGGTCTTTTTGGAGCCGGGCGAGCAGATGAGCGTGGACGATCTGCTCAAATCCCTGATCGTCGTGTCCGCCAACGACGCCACGGTCGCGCTTGCCGAAGCGGTTTACGGGAGCGAGGAGGCGTTCATCGCCGCGATGAACGAGAAGGCAGGGTCTCTCGGCTTACAGAACACCAATTTCGTCAACACCAACGGTCTGCCCGCCGAGGGACACCATTCCAGCGCGCGCGACGTCGCGCTGACCACCCGCGAGCTGCTGAAGCATCCGCTGGTCCTGAACTATACCAACATCTGGATGGACACCATCCGCGGCGGAGCGTTCGGGCTTGCGAACACCAATAAGCTGGTGCGCTTTTACGAGGGAGCGAACGGCATGAAGACCGGCTTCACCTCCGAAGCGGGCTACTGCCTGTCCGGCACGGCGAAACGGAACGGGATGCAGCTGATCGCCGTCGTACTGGGCGCGCCGACCAGCTCCGACCGCTTCGCGCTGGCAAAACAGCTTCTGGACTTCGGCTTTGCCAACTATCAGATCGACACGCCCCGCGCACAGCTCCCCGAAAGCGTACCGGTCACGGGCGGGGAGCAGGAAACCGTCCGTCTGACCTGCGATCCGCCAGCGATCCTTTTGGAAAAGGGCAAGGCGGGCGAGATCACGCAAAGCATCTCCCTGCCCGAAAAAGTCGAAGCGCCGATCAGGCAGGGGCAGGTGCTGGGCACGGTTTCCTTCTCCGTCGGCGGACAGGTGCAGGCAAGCGCGCAGATATGCGCTTCGGAATCCGTCGACCGATTGGACTTCGGCGGCGTGCTGCGCAGAATTTTAACAAACATATTCAGCTTTTTATGATTGACAAACCGAAACATTTCGTGTATACTGTATGCTGTATCAATGAGTAAAAAAGGATAGGCAGTTTTTCCATGATTACTTTTCAATATCAGCATATTCCGTCCGTCACCGAACAGGAGGTCGCCTCGTTTGATAAGCGGCTTGCCGAAGCGGACAGGGCGATTCGGGACAAAAGCGGCGCAGGAAACGATTTTCTGGGCTGGCTGGATCTGCCCGAGACCTACGACCGCGCGGAGTTTGCCCGTATACGGGAAGCGGCGAAGAAGATCTGCCGGGACAGCGATATCCTGCTTGTGATCGGCATCGGCGGCTCCTATCTGGGCGCGCGCGCCGTCATCGAGTTTCTCAAGGGCTCGCTGTATAACCAGCAGCGCAAGAATACGCCTGACATCTATTTCCTCGGCAATTCGTTCAACGGCGAGGAGATCAAAAACATTCTGGAGCTGTGCGACGGCAAGGATATCAGCGTCAACGTCATTTCCAAATCCGGAACGACGACGGAGAGCGCCATCGCGTTCCGTCTGGTGCGCGAATATATGGAAAAGCGCTACGAGCCGGAGGAGATGAACGCGCGCATCTATGCGACGACCGACCGTTCACGCGGCGCGCTCAGACAGCTTGCCGAGCAAAACGGGTACGAGACCTTTGTCATCCCCGACGACGTGGGCGGCAGATTCTCGGTTCTGACCCCGGTCGGTCTGCTTCCGATCGCCTGTGCGGGGATCGATATCGGAGAACTGATGGAGGGCGCTGCCAACGAACGCAAGCTGCTGTTCGAGGCGGGACTTTCCAACGACGCGTACCGTTACGCGGTCTTGCGCAACCTGTATCTGGAGCGCGGGCGCAAGGTGGAGCTGCTTGCCAGCTACGATCCGTCCTTCCGCTTTATGGGCGAATGGTTCAAGCAGCTGTTCGGGGAAAGCGAGGGCAAGGACAAAAAAGGGCTGTTCCCCGCGTCCGCCGTCTATTCCTCGGATCTGCACTCGCTCGGACAGTTCGTGCAGGACGGCTCGAACATCCTGTTTGAGACCGTCTGCATGCAGTCCCGCCCCGCGGAACGCGATATGAACGTCCCTTACGAGGAAGGGAACGCCGACGGGCTGAACTACCTGGCGGGCGAATCCATGTATAAGATCAATAAGAAGGCAATGCTCGGCACTCTGCTTGCCCACCAACAGGGCGGAACGGATACCCTGCTGATCAAATATGACCGCAAGGACGCGTACACGCTCGGAGAGCTGATCTATTTCTTTGAGCTTGCCTGCGCCGCAAGCGGCTATCTGCTAAAGGTCAACCCGTTCGATCAGCCGGGCGTGGAGGCATACAAAAAGAATATGTTCGCCCTGCTGGGCAAACCGGGCTACGAACAGCAAAAGGAACAGCTGGAATCCCGGATCCAATCCATCTGAATGTAAAAAATACGATCATACAATCAAGCAAAAGGAGTTTTTAGCATGAAATTATTAGCCGGCATCAAAGGTTCGGGGAAGACCAAAGCCCTGATCGAGGAAGTCAACAAGGTCTGCGGAGAGTCCAACGGCTCGATCGTCTGCATTGAAAAAGGAAAAAAGCTCACGTTTGACGTGAAGTATCAGGCGCGTCTGGTGGACGCGGAGGAGTACGGGATCTGCAACGGCGATATGCTGTACGGTTTCGTGTCCGGTATCCTTGCCGCCAATTACGATATCACCGAGATCTTCATTGACGGCGCTCTCGCGATCTGCGAAGACGACGTCGCGGAGATGGAAACGTTTTTGAAGAAAGCGGACGAGATCACAAAGAAGAACAACATCGCCTGCATGGTCACCGCTTCGATGGATCCCGCCGCGCTCTCGAAGGACGCACAGGCGTACCTTGCCTGACCATGGCAAACCGTACATCGGCTGTGCCCCTTTCCCCGGAGAACCCGAAAACGGCGTGGCGAAAGCCCTTCTGCATCCGCTCTGTTCTGCGAACGCTGACCTGCTATACGGTCGGCAGTCTCGCGGAGGTGCTTCTGATGACGCTGCGCACGTCCGACGAAACGCAGGTGCTGATCGGGCTTGCGTCCGATCTGCTGTCCAAGCTGGCGATCCTGCTGCTTGCCTCGTTCCTGTTCGGGTTTTCCTATATCGTGTTCCATATACGCGCGTTTCCGAACGCCTTGAAGCGTTTGCTGCACATCGTTCTCCTGTTCGTCCCCATCGTTCTGGTTTCCCAGTCGCTGGTAACGGACACGAATCTGGATATGCAGGCATACGTCGCGTACTACTTCGTCGCGCTGCTGCTGTACCTGCTGCTGTACGGCGTGAGTATGCTGATCATGTCCGTTTATCGGAAGAAGTGCGTAAACCCGTCCTGACCGACCGTTTCCGCTCGTTCTTCCCATTCCAAGTGCGTGCAAGGACTTCCCGTCCCTGCACGCATTTTTTCTCAATAAGCCGCGTTCCCCGTCCAATTCAATTCAATTGCCAAACGAAAAGCCCCCGCAAAAGCGGGGGCTGAAACGTCAAGCGAAATCAAGTAAGATCAAGCAAAGCCCGTTCAATCGACTGTGAAGGCACTTCCGATCTCCGACTCGGAAACGAACACGACGATGTAGTCCACAACGTCTTTTCCTTCCGCCTTATCGCGGTACTGCGACGCATCCGTCAAGCTGATGGAGTAGTCGCCGACGCGGGCAAGCAGGGTCTGATCGCAGGAATCCGCCAACAGCAGAGACGCGCCGATCGCGTTCTCATCGCGGTAGACCAACAGGTTCGGCAATGCGGCACGGTCGGTGGTCACCAGCGTACGCTCCGCGCCTGCCGTGATCAGGTCAGCCGCATCGATCGTCGTCAGCAGGCTGTAATCTCCGTTTGCCGTATCGGTATACATCTTGATCTTGGAAACCGCTTCCTGCAGTTCGAAATTCGGCTTCAGAACCGTGATCGTTTCACGGACGACGGACGGATCCAGTCCGCGATAATCGGTGTAATCCCCGCCCAACACGTTGATCTCCTGCAGCGTGTAATCCTCCAGCGTGTGCGGAACGACGTCGGGATCGACGGACGCAAGATACTTGATGACCTCCTGGTACATCAGGAACGACGTCAGCTCGGTCGGATGGCTGTCGGTACGGCGGTACAGATCATAAATGTCCTTCCCCCCGTCCAGCTGCGCCTGCAGGACGGTCTTCATATCCACGACCTGCACCTTGGTTCCGCGCAGAGCCTGCACGACCTGCTCGTACCGCGTTTCGATCTCCTCGTTCTTCTCTTTCTTATCCTCATCCAGCATGATGCTCGGATCCATGGTGGTCAGATCGGGCAGAAGCACGTAGATGATGCCCACGTCCATACCCTTGGCGCGGTTCACCAACGCCTTATAGGTATTCGTCACCGTCGATTTGATGGTGCGCGTCTGCGAAGCGGTATACAGCGATTTGCTGAGATAATCGTCCAGATATTTGGAGAAATACATACGGGAATCCTTCCCGATGGAAACGCTCTTCCCGTCCATACGGTCCTCGGCGGTCGAATCGTAGGGCGCGGTAAACGGAAGCGGCTCGCTGAGCTCCTCATCGCCCTTCATCGCGGTCGCGGAAAAGGTCGCTTTGGTGTTCCCGGGCAGCTCGACCGGAATCAGGAAATAGGAATCCACGCACGCCTGCCGTACCTCAACGCCCTTCGCTCCCGTCACGCGGACGGAGGTAATGCCCTCCGAGACCGCCTTCTCGGTCAGCTGACCGAACACGGCGACGTTGGTCGGCGTGATGCTGATGACGTCCAGAACCTTCATATATTCGTTTTCGATGACCGCCTGCTCCTTCGGTTTCTCCGACGTCTCGGAATTCTCGCCGGCGAAGGCCCGCAGAACGTCGTCGTCCGGCGCTTCGTTGGAAACGCAGGCGCACAGCAGCATCGAGCAGCAGGTCAGCATAAGCAATATGACCGATATATACTTTCTTTTCAATTTCATAAGAAACCTCTTTTCCAAAAGGAACTGCGAAACGGATCGGCGCGCGGGCGCACAAACCGAAACGACAGACCTTTGCAGACTGCCTTTATTATAGCGGATTCTTCGCAAAGATGCAAGAGGAATCCCTCTTTTCTTTTCGTCGGGCACGGAGAATTATTGTTTTTGTTTTTGTAATTTTTGACCAAACTACAGGATGAAGAAGGACAGCAGCCAGATCGGGATCTGCCAGCAAAGCTGGAATACCATCGCCTGCACCGCACCGAACTCCTGTAAATTGCCCATGACCGCCAAAAACGCGACCGCGATCGCGGACATCACGACCGAAACCGTGGAAATGATCGCGTTGCACCGCGTGATGTGTCGGATCTTGTCGCACAAAGAGAACATCCGCAGGAAATTATGTAAGGACGAATTGCACACCACGCCGCCTGACATACGCTCCGCTTCTCCGGCAATGTCCGAAGGCGAATCCTGCTTCAGCACCGCGATCGGGCATTTACGGAACCGGATCGAGCCCATGATCATATCCCCGGTGATGTTCGGATCCATCGTCTTGATGCCCAAACAAAGGTTTGCACGATACAGATCCTGTAACAGCTGTTCAAACCGCGGGTTGATGCGGTAGCGGATATAGAACTTTGCCGCCAGCTGTTCGTCAAACACGACGTACATGACCGAGCCGACGCCCTTTTCGTACCCCTCGTCCCCCTGATCCACGGGCGCATCGAAGCGATATCTCCGCAGATAGCTGCGTTTTCCCAAAAACACATGCCTTCCGTCGATCGCAACGCAGATGCCGTCGGAGGCGTTTTCGATCACACGCGCACTCCCGGGCTTTTCCACCTCGCCGTCGATCATGTGCTGGGTGACCTTCGCAAGCGGTCCGCCCAGGAACGAGAAAACCTTGGCGACGTCCGGGATCACCTTGTCGATCCGATATTCACCGTACGTCTTGACGCTGGTGATGCTCACCATGTTGGCGGGATACACCTCGGTGTCGGCAAACGTCAGCGCCGCCGCCATGGCGTATTCCTCGGCAATGCCGTCCCCGATGAACGCGCCGGAGCATTTCCTGGCGCGGCGGGTCGCCGCGGACAGCGGCAGGGAAAACAGGAAGAACGCCGTGGACGGGACCGAAAACGCGATCAGGGTCGAGAACGCGCGGAACGCCTCGTCCGCGGGACGTCCCAACAGCAGCAATGCCGTAAACAGAGCCGCCGCCGCGATCAGCATCGTCGGCATCAGGAAATGAAACCAATCGTCGTATTTCGGACGCTTGATGATCCGCTCGGAAAAGCCCTCCACAAAATCCGTCCGACAAACGGTATACAGCTCGCTGTCCTCGTACAGGTGACGGCTGAACTCCTCGGCCTCCTTGACCGTATTTTCCAACCGCCTTGCGACGTACTTCGGACGCTTGGACGCGATGGTGCGGAACGCATGACGGTTTCTGACCGCCGTCAGCGCGTCCGCCAGCGCCGCGCATACCGCGCTCAGCCCGATGGGAAGCGCGTACAGCCGAAGCGCGGAAACGCTCGGCACAAAGATCAACTGGAACACGCTGTAAACGGCGGAAAAGAACAGTCCGCACACCAGCATGCTCTCCGGCACCAGCTTATGTGCCAAAAAGCCGCGCACGCCGCGCGTCAGCAGCGGCAGGACCGCAAGACCGCAAAGGCACAGCAATTGCAGATCCAATGCGATGTACAGACGTTCCCCCGCGATGCCATGCCTCAGCAGGAATCCGAGAATACCGTTTTCCCCCGACGCTTCAAAGTACCATAGGATCAGCATCAGCGCCGAAACAAGCCCGAAGCGTATCCATGCAGTCCGCACGCGTTTTTGCAGCTTCTCGGCAAATTCCATGTTCTGGGAACGGCTGACGTAGCGCAGAGCGGGTTCTTCGTCCCTGCGCTGCTTTTTTTCGGAAACCGGCTTGGCTTTCGCCGCGTCTGTATCCGTTTCCCCTTCCTCCATCATATCGAACGCAAGCCGCAGGTGAAGCTCTTTTTCGTCCATCTCGGGCTTGATCGGCTCCACGTCCGTTTCCTCCGGCAGGAACGACAGCTGAGATTCATCATCCTCCTCCGAAGGGATGTAGATGCCGTTTCCGACCACCTTTTCGCCCAGCTTCTCATAGTCGCGGTCAAAGCCGGCGGACCACTCCCGTTCCCCGCCCTTGGGCGGCAGACGGTCGCCGAGCGGAAACATCTCCGCCTGCTCGAACGACTCCGCCTCCGGCAGTTCGTCCTCATCCGAGAACCGACCGGACGGGTCGGTGTTGGACGCATGCCGCTCCATTTCCTCCGCGCTCATCTGATCTGCCTTGCGGATCAGGGTGCGAAGCGTTTCCGCACGGGGCGCGTTGGTCTGCATCTTCTGATCCAGATAGCCGCCCAGCAGCTTGTCTCCCTGCAGCTTTTTGGCAAGCGTCTCCCGCAATTCCTGCGTGTCGCTCTTTTCGTCCCGTATTTCCCGCGTGCTGTATTTGTCGATCAGCTCGATGGTCTCCGCGTCCAGATCGCGGATCGGCCGCTTCTGCGCTTCGTCCGATCCCTCGGACGTGCTTTCCCTGACCGGAGGAGCGATGATGGTCTTCGCCATCTGCTCTTCCCGTTCCGTCCGCTTCTCCTGCAAGGCGCGGTCGCGCTCGTTTTGCTCGTTTGCTTCCCGAAGCAGATCGGAAATATCCTGTTTTTGTTGCTTTTCGTCCAAAAGGCATTACCCTTCCTTTCCGCCCTGCGCCGCGGCGCGCTGCCTTGCCGCTTCAAACAGCAAAACAGCCGACGCGCTCGACACGTTCAGCGAATTGATCTGCCCGTACATCGGGATCCCCGTCAAAAAATCGCTTTGCTCCTTGAGCAGACGGGACACGCCCTCCCCCTCGCTGCCGAACAGCAGCGCGGTCTTTCCGCGAAAGTCCTGCTCGTAATACGGTTTTCCGCCCGCTTCGACCGCCCAGATCCAGACGCCGTTCTCCTTCAGCGTCCGAATCGCCGCGGCAAGATTGGATACCCGCGCGATCGGCATATGAAAGACCGCACCCGCGCTGGACTTTGCGACCGTTCCGTTGACGCCCGCCGCATGCCGCTTGGGGATGATCACCCCGTTTGCCCCGGCGCATTCCGCCGAACGGATGATCGCGCCGAGATTGTGCGGGTCGTTCACCTCGTCGCAGATCACGTAAAACGGAAGCTGTCCCGCCGATTCGGTCTGTTCCAGCAATTCCTGCACCGAAAGGTACACCGTTTCCGACGCGACCGCGACGACGCCCTGATGCGCCCCGCCCTCGGCAAGGGAATCCAGCTTGCGCACGTCCGTTTCGATCACCGGAATGCCGCGTTCGCGCGCGATGGCGCAGATCGGGATCAGCGACCCCTCCCGCTCGCCGCGCTTGACAAACAGCCGATCGATCTCCCGACCGCTTTTGAGCAGCTCCGCCACCGCGTTCCGCCCGATGAACAGCCCGTCCGTCTCGCTCCGTTCCGTTTTCTCCACACCGAACCCTTCTTCCGTTCCGTTTCGTTTATCCGATCCCATTCCTGCAAATCACAGGCTGCAAGCCCGTTCAGGTCGTCGTTTCTTCGGTTTCCGCCGTCTCTTTGGCTTCTGCCGCCGTCTCTTCGGGAACGCTCTGCTCCCTGACCGGCTCGACAAGCGTCACCTCGTCCCGGTTGAACACGCGCACCGCATGATCCTCGTCCATGCTGACCTTGACCGTCCCGACGAGAAAATTGCTGTCCAGCACCGTCGCACGCCCCTTCGGCGTGTCCACCGTACTGCCGCGGCGCGGAAGGGACGCGCTCTCGCGCTCATAGGTCTCCTGCTCGTACCGCAGACAGCACATCAGCCTGCCGCACGACCCGCTGATCTTGGAGGAGGAAAGCGCAAGGTTCTGATCCTTCGCCATGCGAATGGAGACCTGCGCGAAGTCGGACAAAAAGCTCTTGCAGCAGAACGGTCTGCCGCAGACCGCAAGTCCCCCGCACAGCTTCGCCTCGTCCCTTACGCCGATCTGACGCAGCTCGATGCGGGTACGGAACACCGACGCGAGATCCTTGACAAGCTCGCGAAAATCCACGCGCCCCTCCGCCGTAAAGTAAAAGCAAAGCTTGCTGTTGTCAAACGTGTACTCCACATCGACCAGCTGCATCTGCAATTTATTTTCCTTCATCTTCTCCCAGAAAACGGGACGCGCCTTTTCCTCGGCGGCAAGGTTCTCGCGGTAATGCTTTGCATCCGCTTCCGTCGCCTTGCGTAAGATCGGCTTCAGCGGCTGTACGACCTGATCCGCCGGAACAAGCCTGTTGCCGAACAGCACCTCTCCGTATTCCATGCCGCGCACCGTCTCGACGATCGCCGCGTCTCCCTCTCGGAACAAAACGCCGTTCGGAGAGAAGAAATAGGTCTTTCCCGCCTTTCGGAACTGCACGCCGATCACCTCGGTCTGCTCCTGCGGCTCGGCTTGTTCGACGGGCGCTTGCTCCGGCTCGTCAAAGCTGAACCAAAGCCCGTCCTTGCGCAGCTGCTCTTCCGAAAACACATCCGTTTTCTTTTCATGACCGCGGGGCATCGCTTCCGCGTCCGACTGCACGTTGGCGCGTAAGACCGTCTGTTTGGTTTCTGCCGAACGCTCCGGACGGGCCCCGCCCTGACGGTTTTTCTGCGGACGGTTTTTGTCCTGCTGTGCCTTGCGGCCCTGCCTGCCGCTGCGGTTTTCGTTACGGTTTTCGTTACGGTTTTCGCCGCGCGTTTCGCCGCGAATATCGCGTGGTTTCTTTTCCTCCTGAACCGGGAAAGCCTTTTCCGCGGCTTTTGCCGCTTCGCCCTGCCCGTTTGGTTTCTGCCCGTTTGCACGGCGGTGGTTCTTCTGCGAGCGGCGGTCGCGCCTTTGCGCTCCCTCGTGCGATTCCGACGTATGGCTCGGGCGGGAAAACGGACGGCGCTCCCCGACCGTGCGCGGTTCGCCGTTCTGCGCCGCGTCTCCTCCCGTCTGCTTCCCACTCAGCTTCTCCGTCATATGCTCGGTATGCTGTGTCGTCTGCGGACGCATGAACGGACGGCGTTCCCCCTGCCGATTGCCCGTCCGACGCTCCTCCTGCTTCTCCTGCGGCTTTTTCGGCGCAATATGCTCCGCACGGTTGCCGGTCAGGTCTCTGATCTTTTTTTCTTCCATATGATAAAAATTCCTTTCTCTGCGAACACAAAAAGCCGATCTGCCTTTGCTTTTTTCGGCGTCTCTCCAAAACCGAAACGCCCGCGCATGTGTTCCGATCGCTCTTGATGCCTTCAAGCATCAGTATTTTTAGGACGTTTTTACGGCGCGTCCGCCCGTTACGCTCCAGATCTCCGTCGCCAGCTTTGTCATCCCCGCCGTCACGTTCCCGTTCGATTCCAGCAGTTCCCTGCAAAGCACCGTCTGCTCGCACAGGTACGCAAGCGCGTTTCTCGTTACGAGCGCACACCACGCGTCCGCCTCCGCGTCCGTCAGTAAGGACGGCTTCGCGCCGGTCTTGCGCAGCAGCAGATCGAACAGCATCTGCAAGAATGTGTCCGTCAGCGGCAGCAAAGTATCCCGCTTGTATTTCACGCCCGTCAGCAGCGAAAACAGATCGTACTTGTCCCCCGCAAACGCCGCGCTCAGCCATTCCCTGGCTTTTTCGCGGTTCTGTACGGCGCTTTTCTCGAAAAACGCTTCCGCTTCCCCGTAGCTGCCGTTGGCGTTGCGTGCGGCAAGTGCGCGCTCTTGCGCCGTTTTGCGCGGAAAGCGGTCCGCCAGAAGCGCTTCGATCCGCTCGTTTTCCATACGCGACATGGCGATCAGCTGTGCGCGTGAACGAACGGTCGGCAGCAGCGCACGGCGGCTTTCGGTCAGCAAAAAGACGCTCACCCCCGCGGGCGGCTCTTCAAATACCTTCAACAGCGCGTTCTGCGCGGCGGGAAGCATCCGTTCGGCATGGAACAAAAGGTAAACGCTTCTGTCCCCGTCAGACGGGACAAGCCCCGTTTCGTGGATCAGCGAACGGACGTCGCCGACCGAAATTGCCTTCTCCCCGTCCCCGTATATGTGTACGTCGGGGTGACATCCGGACAGCAGCTTGCGGCAGGGCAGACAGACCCCGCACGGCTCGCCGGACGCGTCCGGAGACTGGCAAAGCAAAGCCTGTGCGCACCAAAGGGCGAATTTCCTTTTGCCGCTCCCGCGCGCGCCCTCGATCACGTAAGCATGGGACTGCTTTTGCCGCGCGACCTGTTCGCGGAACGCCTGATATTCCGTTGCGGACTCGCTGATCTGTTGCATGCGGCGGCACACTCTTTCCGTTTTGCGTCTCTTGGTCTTTTTGCAAAAATACCTTCAGTATATTCAGTATACCACTTTTTTTCGCTTTTGGGAAGTTCTTTTCAAAAAATAATTTGACTTTTCCGTAAAATGTGTTAGAATATAGACATTGGATATTTGCGTGAAACGCAAATATGGTGCCGCCGGGCTGACATCGGTATAAGTAGAAGGTGATACGGCGGTATATAGCCGACAGGAAGATGCATCGTTCATTCATGAAAGCCTGTCGGCCACAAAAGAACAAACGCAAAGCGTTTGTTCTTTGCAGACTTCTATGGTAAAAAATAACATCAGGAAGACACATCATGAAGCAAAGATAAAAAGAAGGGCGTGAACATACGCATGGGCATCATTCTCGGCATCGACATCGGGGGCAGCACGACCAAGATCGTCGGCTTTGACGGCGACCGTCTGCTGACGCCGCTGATGGTTCGGGCAAACGACCCGATCGCCTCCGTTTACGGCGCGTTCGGAAAATTCACCAGCGAAAACGGCATTTCCCTTTCGGATATCCGTGAGGTACACATCACGGGCGTCGGCTCCGCCTTCGTCGAGGGCGACATTTACGGACTGCCGACCGTCCGCATCAACGAGTTCCACGCAAACGCATGCGGCGGGCTGTACCTGAGCCGTCTGGAACGCGCGATCATCGTCAGCATGGGAACGGGCACCGCGTACGTCTACGCCGACCGTTCCGGCAGCGAATACTTAGGCGGCACGGGCGTCGGCGGCGGAACGGTCGTCGGCTTGTCCAAGAAGCTGCTGGGTATGTCCGACCCTCAGCAGATCGCCCTGCTTGCCGAGCACGGGGACTTATCCAACATCGACCTGCGCATCAACGATATCTCCAAATCCGCCATCAACGATATCCTGTCCGCCAACGCGACCGCCGCAAACTTCGGGAAATCCAGCGACCTTGCGTCCCGTGAGGACATCGCGCTGGGCGTGCTCAACATGGTATACGAGACCATCGGCATGATGGCGGTCTTTGCCGCACGGCAGAAACAGATCAAGGACGTGGTTTTGATCGGCAATCTGGCGGGACTGCCAAACGCGCACGTCACGTTTGAAGCGCTCAACAAAATGTTCGGAATGCGCTTTCTGATCCCCGAGCAATCCACCTTCGGGACCGTCATCGGCGCGGCGCTGACCCAAAAGAACGGTTGAGGACGCGATTTGTACTTTTGAACATCACCGACACACAAAAAAAGGATGGTCATCATCATGGCAGAAAACACCCGTTGGAGCAAGAAAATTTTCGCTTTGCTGTTGGAGAACGCCAAGGGCGTGCGCTCCTGGCGGCAGTTCGCCTCGGAATGCGGCATCAGCTACGTGCAGATGCGCAAGCTGGCGACCATGACGCAGGAGAATCCGCCCCGTCCGAAGCTGATCCGCAAGGTTGCCGACAACGCGTTCGGCGACGTTGACCTCGCGGACCTGCTGTTCGCCGCCGGACTGAACCCGTCCGAGCTGCCAAACGCGCGTATGGCGTCGCCGCAGACGGTTTACGACCGTTTTCGCGCACTTCCGCCGAAGGACCGGCGCACCGCGGAGGAATTCATTCTGTTCCTCTCCGAGCGCGCCGGACATTCACAGCAGCAGCAAAGCGCCGATCAGCAGGATCAGTAGCTCGTTGTTTTCCCCGTCCTGATCGGTCAGCAGCAAAAACCCGATCGCCAGCAAAAGCCAATCGTCGATCTTCATGTCCCGCAGACTATGTAACCCACCGAACAGCCCGTCGAGCAGCCCGCCGCGCTTTTCCGTCGGACGGGAAGCAAACGCGGGCATGTCAACGGGCGCACCCTCCTGTCGGTTCGGCTCTTCGCGCGGCGATTCCGTCTGCCGCACGGGTTCGTTCGGTACCGTTTCCGTCTGCATTTGCGAACGCTGCTCATACATCGCGTCGGCAAAGGATTTCTCCGCCGCCTGCTGCATGGTATACAGCTGTCCGTCGCTGCGTATCCCGCCCATTTCCCGACTGTACATGACCTTTCTCCTTTCCTCAATGCCGCTTCACCGTTCCGAGCAGGGAAACGACCGAGGCGATCTGCAGCAGATCGTCCAGCCGCCTTTGCTTTTCCCCGTCCACAAACGGACGCAGAGCGCGCAGCAATTCGATCCTCGGGTCGCAATTCCTTCCGCGAAAGGACGGCGTGGGAGAAAGCGCACCGACCACTTGGCTTTCCTGCGTTTCGACGTTTTGCTTTTCGCCCGCGTCGGCTTGCGGTCGGTCTGTCGGCGCTGACCCGCCGCCGGAAAGCGAGGACGCGATCTGCGCGATCCTTGCGGCGGCTTCGGGGTCGGACAGGACGGCGCGTATCTTTTCTGTCAGAGAATCATCCAAAGCGTTTTCCCTTCCTTTCCCGCATGCCCGAACGTTCGGGCGGTCCCGTCACGGCTTTTGCTTGCGTAAGATCTCGTAGATCGCACGGCTTTTTTCCTCTCCCGCCTGATTGAGAAACGCCTCCGCCTGTTCGGGGGTCAATTGGCTCAGACTGCCGCGCAGCGCGTCGATATTGCCGAGCAGCTCCGCCGTTTTCCGACGGTCCGCGCCCGCCGCGGACGCGATCTGCTCCACCAGATCGGCAAGCTGACGGTCGTTCAGCTGCCGCAATACCGCGGGGTCAAATTCCATTTTCATACGATATCCATTCCTTTCCTGTGTGCTATTGAAATTCGGTTCGGTTTTTGCAAACCGATCACTCATATAAGGAGTTTTTTCCATGTATACATGCAAACCCGAACGCAACGTCCGTCAGGTGATCCTTTTGCTGGCAGGCAGCATTCTGCTGACCGTCGGCACGTTCGCGCTCGCCGTGCTCTTTCCCGTACAGGGGGGCTTGATCCGCTTTATCGGAATTTTGCTTTCCGCCGTCTGCATCTACGTCGTGATCCGCTTCACCATGACGGAAATGGAGTATACGCTGGACAACGGCACGTTCATCATCACCAAGACCGTCGGCAGCAAGCGCACCGAGCAGGGTGCTTTGGACCTTGCCGATACCGTCGCGCTCGTCACCCGCGAGGAATACCGCAAGCAGGGACTGAACAAAAACCTTTCCGTCATCTGCAACTATTCCCAGAACATCGGCGGGAAGCATTGGTTCTACGTGTGTCGGTTCGGCGAAAAACGCGCCGTCATCGAGTTTGAGCCGAACGACGCGTTTGTCGCCATTTTCCGGGATGAGATCGAACGTGCCAAGAAAGACCCGCCCTCAAATCAGGCTCCGTCCGACCGCACGGGCGACGGACTGCTGATCTGAACGATTTTAGTTATTCTGTACGCGCTCGTATTCGCGCGTCAATGCTTCCCACGTCAACGGTCCGACGATGCCGTCGACCGCAAGCCCGTATTGGCTCTGGAACGTGCGGACGTTCTGCTCGGTCAGCGGACCGAACACCCCGTCCACCGCAAGCGTCGGCAGGGACAGATCGACGGCGGCGACCGCGTTGAGCATCGTCTGCACCCATGCGACGTCCGTCCCGCTTGACCCGCGCCGCAAGAGCGTTCCGGGGTACGGGCGCGCGTCGCCCGTCGTTTCCCCGCCGCCAAGGGCGTAGTAGCTGGTGACGATGGCGTTCCACGTCGCCTCATTGACCGTTCCGGTCTGTATCAGCCCGTAATACTCCTGAAACTGCCGTACCGCGTCCTGCGTTTCGGGATCGAAGATCCCGTTGATCTCCGGGCGCATCAATGTGTCCTGCCCCAGCTCATCCGAAATGAACGCAAGGTACTGCTGCATCCGCAGAACCTCGTTCCCGCGGCTTCCGATCTGCAGGACCCTGCCGCCGAACGTGTCCGACTGCGGGTACTCCCCTTCGCTGCCCAGCTCCGCCAATTTCTTGACCGCCGTGTAGATGTACTGGATGCGGTACCACGTTTCGCGGTTCACATTTCCCGTTTCGTTCAGGCGGAACAGCCGCTGGAACGCACGCACCGCAAGCGCCGTGGTCGCTCCGAAGGTTCCGCTTGCCGGCAGGATGAACGGGATCGACGGAAACGCGATGGCGATGCGGTTCAAGCGGTTCTGTAACGTCAGAACCTCCGGCGAGATGTTCCCTTGTTCGAGCGTTCCAGGGAATGACTCCGGCGGATTCTCCGCGACCTGCCCCTCGCGAATCTGTATATCGTTGCCGTAATAGTATTGCAGGATGCGTAACGGCGTGTAGTCCTTTCTG
>CAYPYA010000157.1:0-2086 GCA_964414775.1 uncultured Ruminococcus sp.
GATTGCGATGAGGATATCGCATGCTGCGACGAGGAGAACGAGTGCTGTGACGAGGAAAGCGACGGCGGCTCGAAATGGAAGCGCCGCGTTGCGCTGATCGCGGGCATCACCGTCGGTCTTGCCATCGTTGCCGCCGTCATCGCGTTTTTCATGAAACGCGATACGGACGATTAACGACCGAACAACCGCGCACGAACCGCATCGGGAGGCTTTCACCAAAGTCTCCCGATGCTTTTTTATTCGCTGATCCTGTCGATTTCTTTCTTTTTTTCTTCGGCTGCATATGCTGACAATAGGGGAAACCCGAAAAGCTACTGTTGTAAGTTGTAAGCTGTAAGAAAGAAAGGAACGATTTCACACACATGAACCAAACCATGACGCTCCTGCTGGGCATCCTCATCCCGCTGTTCGGGACGTCGCTGGGCGCCGCAGCCGTCTTTTTCTGCAAGCGTGCGCCGGGCGCGTCACTCAGCAAGGTCCTGGTCGGCTTTGCCGCCGGCGTGATGATCGCCGCTTCGGTGTGGTCCTTGCTGCTGCCTGCCATTGACATGGCGGAAGAGAACGGAACGCCGGGCTGGATCCCCGCCGTGATCGGTTTCGCCGTCGGCGTAGGCTTCCTGCTGACGCTGGACGCGCTGTTCCCGCTGCTGCGCGCGGGAGAGCAAGAGCCTTGCGACGGACGCAAAAACTCTCTGCTGTTCTTCGCCGTGACCCTGCACAACCTGCCCGAGGGGATGGCGGTCGGCGTGATCTTAGCGGGATTTGCGGCGGACAGCACCGCCGTGACCGCCGCGGGCGCGCTCGCGCTTTCCGTCGGCATCGCCATCCAGAACATTCCCGAAGGCGCGATCATCTCCATGCCGCTGTTTTCCAAGGGGAAAAGCCGTTCCGGCGCGTTCTTCCGCGGATTTCTGTCCGGCGTCGTGGAGCCGATCGGCGCGGTGCTGACCCTGCTGCTCGCGTCGCTGATCACCCCCGCTTTGCCGTACATTCTCTCCTTTGCGGCGGGTGCGATGATCTATGTTTCGGTCGAGGAGCTGATCCCCGAAGCGCAGGCGGGCTCTCACGACGGAAAGGACGCCGCCCTCGGCACGGTCAGCATTGCGCTCGGCTTTATGCTGATGATGCTGTTGGACGTTCTGCTGGGCTGAACGGCGTCAAAACGGAAAAGAGGTTCGGACGTACCAAGTACGCCGAACCTCTTTGTTACGGATTTATTTCGGAAGAAAAGGATTTTTTAGTATGCAATACCTTGTGCAATCATTGCATTCGCAACCTTCTCGAAGCCCGCGATGTTTGCGCCGGCGACAAGGTTGCCCTTCGCGCCGTACTTTTCCGCAGCGTCGTACGCGTTGTGGAAGATGCCCACCATGATGCCGCGCAGCTTCTCGTCCACTTCCTCGAACGTCCAGCTGTACCGCATGGAGTTCTGGCTCATCTCCAGCGCCGAGGTCGCAACGCCGCCCGCGTTTGCCGCCTTTGCCGGTCCAAACAGCACGCCGTTCTCCTGGAACACCGCGATCGCTTCGGGGGTAGACGGCATGTTTGCGCCCTCCGCCACGGCGATCACGCCGTTTTTGACCAACGCCTTTGCGGCGGTCTCATCCAGCTCGTTCTGCGTTGCACAGGGAAGCGCGATATCGCAGGGAATGGTCCAGATGCCCGCACAGCCCGCGGTGAAGGTCGCGCTCGGAACGCGCTTGGCATACTCGGAGATACGCGCGCGCTCGACTTCCTTGATCTGCTTCATAACGGCGAGATCGATTCCGTTCTCATCATATACATAGCCGCTCGAATCGGACATGGCAACGACCTTACCGCCCAGCTGCGTCGCTTTCTGGTTGGCATAGATCGCAACGTTGCCCGAACCGGAAATGACGACACGCTTGCCCTTGAACGACTCGTTCTTCATGCAGGAAAGCATTTCCTCGGTGAAGTAGCAAAGACCGTAGCCTGTCGCCTCGGTACGGGCAAGAGAACCGCCGTAGGTCAGTCCCTTACCGGTCAGAACGCCGGTGAACTCGTTGCGCAGACGCTTATACTGACCGAACAGATAGCCGATCTCGCGCCCGCCGACGCCGATATC
>CAYPYA010000158.1:0-1813 GCA_964414775.1 uncultured Ruminococcus sp.
CGGGCATCTGGCGTCCAATTTGGGAGTCGTAGAGCTGACCATCGCATTGCATCGGGTGTTCAACTGTCCGCAGGACAGCTTGATCTTCGACGTCGGGCATCAAAGCTACGTACACAAATTGCTGACCGGACGGCAGGAGCAGTTTCATACCCTGCGCCGATACGGCGGCATTTCGGGTTTTCCCCGTATCGACGAATCGCCCTATGACGCGTTCGGCTGCGGGCACAGTTCGACGTCCGTTTCCGCGGCGATCGGCATTGCCACGGCAAACCGCCTTGCAGGGAAGGATGATTTCACGGTCGCCGTCATCGGAGACGGCTCGTTCACCGGCGGACTTGCCTATGAAGCGTTGAACAACTGCGCCGAAAACGATCGGCTCATCATCATTCTGAACGATAACACCATGTCCATCGCCCGCAACGTAGGCGCGATGGACACCTACCTGAACCGATTCCGCAACAGCGCCAAGTATTTCCGAATGAAAAACCGCGTCAAGCGGGCGTTCCAGAAGATCCCGTTCTTTGGGAAGCGACTGGTCTCCTTCGTCAAGCGGTTGAAGAAAAAGGTGCGGCATCTGCTGGTGCATGAGAATTTCTTCGAGCATCTGGGACTTGCCTACTACGGTCCGCTGAACGGAAACGACGAAGCGCTTTTGGAAACGGTACTGCAGGAAGCGAAGAACGACGGGCGATGCAGCGTCGTACACATCTGCACAAAAAAAGGGAAAGGCTATTCCTTCGCCGAGGAACGTCCGGATCTGTTTCACGGCATCGGAAGCTTCGATCCCAAAACAGGGCTTCCCCGCTCCGAAGCCAAGACCTGCTATTCCAACGAGTTCGGAAGCGCTCTTTGCGAGTTGGCGGAAAAAGACCCGGGCATCTGCGCCATTTCCGCCGCCATGCCGGACGGAACGGGGCTGAGTAAATTTCAAAAAATGTTTCCCGACCGTTTTTTTGACGTCGGCATCGCGGAAGCGCACGCGGTCACCTTTGCCTGCGGCCTGGCGGCAAAAGGGATGAAGCCGGTCTTTGCGGTCTATTCCACGTTCGCACAACGCGCCTACGATCAACTGATCCATGACTGCGCATTACAGCGTCTGCCTTTGGTGCTGGCATTGGACCGCGCGGGACTGGTCGGAGCGGACGGCGCGACGCATCACGGTCTGTTTGACGTTTCGTTCTTGAACGAATTGCCGGGCTTCACCGTCTTTGCCCCGGACGGCTACGCCGAGCTGCGTGAATGCCTGTCCGAAGCGTTCAAATTGCGTTCTCCCGTCGCGATCCGTTACCCGAAAGGGAGCGAATCGGAATACGAACGGGAACGCTTTCAGGCGTTTGACGGCTTTCAGACGCGTTCGTTCGGAGAAAAGCCGTCGGTCGTGCTGTTCACATACGGGCGGCTGACCGTCAACGCGCTGCGCGCTTCGGAGCTGCTTGCCAAGCGCGGCATCGATGTTTGTCTGGTTCGGCTTGTCCGCTTGAAGCCGTTGCGTGCGGAGGCGTTTGCCGACCTGCTCCGAACGGCGCGTACCCTTTACTTTTTGGAGGAGGGCGTACAGGCGGGAGGTGCTTCCGAGCATCTGCTTGCTCTGCTTGCGCAGGCGGGAATGACCGACGGGAAGAGATCCCGCATCCGTGCCATCGACGAACGGTTCCCGCCGCACGGCAGCAATGAGGAACTGTTCCGCGAATCGTCCTTCCTGCCGGAACAGATCGCAGACGAGATCGAAAGGATGGAACACGCGCTTGCGGATTGACGTTTATCTGACCGAAAAAGGGTATTGCAAAAGCCGCAGCAGGGCGTCGCAGGCCAT
>CAYPYA010000159.1:0-2300 GCA_964414775.1 uncultured Ruminococcus sp.
GAAACGCTGTTCGGGCGGCGCAGGGAGATCCCCGAATTGGGACAGAAAAACAAGGTGCGGTACGCGTTTGGGGAGCGCGTTGCGATGAATACGCCGATCCAGGGGACGGCGGCGGATCTGATCAAGTTTGCGATGATCCGCGTGTCGGACGCGCTGAAAAAGGAAAACCTGCGCGCCCGCCTGATCTTACAGATCCACGACGAATTGATCGTGGAAGCGCCGCAGGACGAGGTCGAACGCGTCAAAATGCTTCTGGAACGCGAGATGGAGCACATCGTGACGCTTGCCGTCCCGCTGGTCGCACAAGCCAAGGTCGGCGCAAGCTGGTACGATTGTAAAGACTGAAACGCGGCAGTATGGGGCTTTGCCCCATGCCCCATATAGGGGGACTTTTAGAGAAAAGTCCCCCTATATACCCCGAAAACCTCAATTTGGGGCTTAATAATATTTTTCACGATTAGGTTTTTTGAGTTCTCAGAACTTTTTTTCCTAAAAAAGTTCTGAGCGGGGTGTGAAAATTCCCGCTCACGCGGGAATTTGGCAGAGCCCCACAACAACTCGCAAAGAAAGGAACGGACATCGACCATGTGCGGAATCGTCGGATTCACGGGAGAAACAGAGGACAAGGAGCGTGTTCTGCACGCCATGGCGGACAGCATTGCGCACCGCGGACCGGACGGAGAGGGCTATTTCTGCGAGCCCGGCATCGCGCTGGGACACCGCCGCCTGTCCATCATCGATCTTGAGGGCGGCAAGCAGCCGCTGTATAACGAAAACGAACGGCTGGTTCTGGTGTTCAACGGGGAGATCTACAATTTTCAGTCCCTGCGCGAGCAATTGATCGAAGCGGGGCATGTGTTCCGTACCCGCTGTGACAGCGAGGTGCTGCTGCACGGCTACGAGGAATGGGGGAGCGGGCTGCCCGAAAAGCTGCGCGGCATGTTCGCGTTCGTGCTTTGGGACCGCGACCGTAAGGAGCTGTTCGCCGCGCGCGACCCGTTCGGCATCAAGCCGTTCTATTACTATGATCGGGGCGGGGTCTTTCTGTTTTCCAGCGAGATCAAGGCGTTCCTGCACCATCCCGATTTTCATAAAGAATTGAATGAAAAGCAGCTGCCGCTGTACCTGTCCTTCCAGTATTCTCCGGGGGAGGAGACCTTCTTCGTCGGGGTGAAAAAGCTGCTCGGCGGACACCGACTGCGCTATGCGAACGGACAGCTGACCGTGGAGCGTTACTTTACCCCCCGCTTTTGCCCGCAGCAGGGAAAGACCGAGGAGGAGTGGGTGCAGGCGATCGACGAGGTCATGCACGATTCGGTGCAGGCGCATAAGATCAGCGACGTGGAGGTCGGCTCGTTCCTGTCCTCAGGCGTGGATTCCAGCTACGTCGCCTGCATTGCAGACGTGGACAAGACGTTTACGGTCGGATACCGCAACCCGCAGTACGACGAAGCGGAATTCGCCAAGACCTTTTCCTCGGTCATGGGCGTGAAGAATTTCACCCACTATATCGACGCAAAGGAGTACTGGGACGCGATCCCGCTGATCCAGTACCATATGGACGAGCCGCTGGCGGACGCGGCGGGTGCTGCGCTGTATTTCGTCAACCGCGAGGCGGCAAAGCAGGTCAAGGTCTGCCTGTCGGGAGAGGGCGCGGACGAGTTTTTCGGCGGGTATAACGTCTACCAGGAGCCGTTCGCCCTGCCGTGGTACGACCGTCTGCCGGCTTGGTTCCGGCGGATGATGGGGAAGGTTGCACAGCGTTTCCCCCGCGTGAAGGGTGCGAACTTTCTGCTTCGCCGCTCCAGACCGCTGGAGGAACGCTATATCGGCAACACCAATCTGATGAGCGAAGCCTATAAAAAGGAATTGCTGAAGCGGTACGACAAAGACCAGCCCACCCCCGCCGACCTGACAAAGCATTTACGCGCACAGCTTGACGGCATGGACGCGGTGACAAAGATGCAGTACATCGACCTGCATACATGGCTCATGGGGGATATCCTGCTCAAGGCGGACAAAATGAGCATGGCGAACAGTCTGGAGCTGCGCGTCCCGTTCCTGGACCGTGAGGTGTTCGCGCTTGCGTCGAGCATTCCCGTGTCCTTCCGCGTGAACCAAAGCGGGACAAAGCTTGTCATGCGCAAGGCGGCGAAGCGGCACATCCCCGAGCAGGTCGCGTCCAAGAAGAAACTGGGCTTCCCCGTTCCCGTGCGCGCATGGCTGAGGGAGGAGACCTACGCGTCCGTCGTAAGGGAAAAATTCTCGTCCCCGTATGCGGAAAAATTCTTCAAAACGGA
>CAYPYA010000160.1:0-2391 GCA_964414775.1 uncultured Ruminococcus sp.
CCGAGAACCGCCGCGGCATTGCGGCAAAGCTCAATCAGCAGATTGATGCCCAGCGACATATTGCCGGAATGAAAGACCGCCGTCCGTTCGGATAAGGCACGAAGAGCGTCCAGCTCCTCTTGCGTATGACCCGTCGTCGCAACGACAAGCGGCGTGCCGGTCCGTTCCGCAAAGCGGATCAGATCCTTTGTCGAAGTATGTACCGTAAAATCCACCAGCACGTCTGCACACTCCGTCACATCCTCCAAGCTCGGATACAGCGGAAACGCACAAGGGGCGGAAAAAGGATCGACGCCCGCGACAATGCGGGTATCGCAGGAGGCCGCCGCCTCCGCGATCGCCCGCCCCATTTTGCCGCAAGCGCCATTCAAAATCACATCTGTCATGTTGATTACCTTCTGTTTGCAACGTCTTCGTCTTTCGACGGTGTTGTATGGTTGTATTTATATAACCTTTGCTTCGCGCATCAAAGCGTACAGCTTTTCATTGTCCGCGTCGTCCATTTCGCACAGCGGCAGACGCATTTCGCCGGAGCAAAGCCCCATTTTCGCCATCGCAGTCTTGACGGGAATCGGGTTGACCTGCATGAACAAGCCGTTGATCAACGGCAGATAGCGAAGCTGCATCCGGGCGGCTTCCGCAAAGTTTCCCTCCAGGCACAGCTTGGTCATTTCGTGCGTTTCACGCGGCAGAACGTTGGAAAGCACCGAGATCACTCCGATGGCGCCCATAGACATCAAGGGCACGATCTGATCGTCGTTGCCGCTGTAAACAGCAAGCTCGTCGCCGCAGGTCTGCATGACCTGCAGGATCGAAGAGATGTTTCCGCTCGCCTCTTTTGCCGCGACGATGTTCGGATGCTTCGCCAATTCCCGATACGCGGGAACGGAAATATTCAGACCCGTGCGGGACGGAACGTTATAAAGAATATTGGGAATATCCGCCGCTTCCGCGATCGTAAGGAAGTGACGAACCAGACTTTTTTGACTCGCTTTATTGTAATACGGCGTGACCAGCAAAACCGCGTCCGCTCCCTCGTCTTTGGCAAAGCGCGTCAGCTCGACCGCATACGAAGTGTGATTGGAGCCGGTTCCGGCAATGACGGGCACACGGTGGTTCACCCGTTCGACGCAGAACGTGATGATCTTCTTATGCTCCTCGTCGGAAAGCGTTGCCGCTTCCGCAGTCGTTCCGCAGACAATGATCGCGTCCGTACCGCCGGCGATCTGCTGTTCCAGAATGGATGCGAGTGCTTTATAATCCACTTCTCCGTCTGAAAACGGCGTGATCAATGCAACGCCCGCGCCGGTGAAAACTGTTTTCTTCTCTGACATCTATCCTCATCCTTCTGATAAAATCTTACGCATTGGTTCTCTTTTTATACTACCATGATTCCGCGTTGTTGTCAAACATTTTTTTGCGCAAAGCACGGAAATGCTTCTATTTTTTCAAAACACTCGGTTCGGAAGCGTAGGCTTCCTCGTTGACAGCATATGTCGAATTCGGTCGGATGTGCGCGCTTTTTGGTCACAAACCGCCGTTCGGCATCATATTTGCACTTTGCGCAAATATCCAATGTTTGTATTTTATCATATTTAAAGAAGAAATGCAAGAAAATACTTCCTTTTTTCCGAGAAAAATGCTATACTGTTTGTACCAACGACGGAAAGGAACCCATCACAACATGAAAATCACCGTTCTTTGCGAAGATACTACGCCAGACAGCCGTTTTCAAGCGGAGCATGGGCTGTCCCTTTTGATCCAAACCGATCGGCACACGATCCTGTTTGACGCAGGGCAAAGCGACGCGTTCATGAAAAACGCAGATGCGCTCGGCATCTCGCTTGAAACGGTCGATCTGGTCATTCTTTCGCACGGACATTACGATCACGGGAACGGATTGCTTCCGTTCCTGCAGGTCAATCAGACCGCGACGGTCTATCTTCGCAAGGAGGCGTTCAACGCATTTTATCACGGGGAGCGATACATCGGACTTTCCGAACGTCTCCGCGCGTTTTCGGACCGTTTTCATACGGTTTCGGGAGACGAACCGATCCGGATCGACCCCCAAATCGTTCTGCTTCCCGCCTGTGCCTTGCCGAACGCCATTCCTTCCGAATTGACCGAACGGAAAGGCGGAAGGATACAGTCGGACGCATTTGACCACGAGCAGTACCTGTTGTTGACGCAGGGCGAGTACCGCGTTCTCTTTACGGGCTGTGCGCACCGCGGGATCGAAGCGATCGCGGCAGAGTCAAACAAGCAAAACGCCACCCATCTGATCGGCGGGTTTCATCTTCCGGACGGGACGGACGACGCGGCGTTGCGGCAAATCGCTTCCCGCCTGCAGGACAGTAAGCTTTCCTGCTATACCGGACATTGTACGGGAGA
>CAYPYA010000161.1:0-4760 GCA_964414775.1 uncultured Ruminococcus sp.
ATCGCGGGATTGTTCAGAAAATTCTGTCCGAACTGTTTCTTTTTGCGGAACGGTTCGCTCATTCCTTATCGATGACGGTCAGGAATTTGGCATTCCCGCCGATGGCAAACTGACCGTGCGGAATGGACGGGTCAAAATAGATGCTGTCTCCGGCGGAAAGCTCTACGACCTTACTGCCGAGCGTGACACCGATCTTTCCCTCCAGCACGTAATTGAATTCCTGTCCGCCGTGTACCAGCAGACTCGGGTTCTTATCGGCAGGAGAGATGCTGACGATCATCGGCTCCTTGTCTCTGCCTTTGAAGTTATACGCCAACGCTTCAAAGGCGTATCCTTCATGCCGCATGACCTCGATCCCATGTCCCTTGCGGGTGACGCTGTATTCCGCCATACGCGGCGCTTCTCCGGAGAGTAAGACCGTCGCGTCCACCCCCAGCGCACCGGCAATGGCGTACAGCATACTGATCGGAATGTCCGTCTGCCCGATCTCGTAGCGACGGTATTCGTCCGGATCGATGCCGATCTTCTGCGCGACTTCCTCCGCGCTCAGACCGACGGTGTCGCGCAAATAGGCGATGCGTTCCGCGATCTCCAGGATCTGCTCATTTACGCTCATTGGCAAGACTCCTTTTTCGTTTTCGTGATTCCTTCCCATAAGCCGGAAAGGTAGGTCGCACCCAATGCACGGTCATACAGACCGTAGCCGGGCTTTCCTTCTTCGCCCCAGATCATACGCCCGTGGTCGGGACGCAGATATCCGTCGAATCCCGTTTTGACCAACGCGGCAAGCACGCCGTACAGATCCAGCGAACCGCACTCCGTCGGATGCGCCGTCTCGCTGAAATCTTTTTCTCCGGAAAGGCGGACGTTGCGCGCATGGACAAAATGGATCCTGCCCATTTCGCTGTATTTTTCCGTCAGATGCACCACGTCGTTTTTGCGGGAAGCACCGAGTGAACCGGTACAAAGTGTCAGACCGTTGCAGACCGACGGATTGAGCTTCAACAGCCGATCCAGGTTCTTCTCATCGGTGATGATGCGCGGCAGCCCGAAAATGCCCCAAGGCGGATCGTCCGGGTGGATCGCCATACGGACGTCGGATTGCTCGCAAACCGGAATGATCGCGTCCAGAAAATATTTCAGATTCTCAAACAGGCGATCCTCGGTCATGCCGCTGTATTCATCCAGCAGCTGATTCAATCCCTCTTTGGTGTAACTGGCATCCCAGCCGGGCAGGGAGAGATCTCCGACGCGCGGATCCATCGCCAGCACCTGCTCGTCCCGATAGATCAAAGAGGTTGACCCGTCGGTGTTCGGGTGCTTCAGCTCGCTGCGAAGCCAGTCGAAAACCGGCATGAAATTATAGCAGATGCATTTTACGCCGACTTCTCCCAGACGGCGGATGTTTTCGCAATAGGCGTCGATATATTTGTCACGCGACGGTTTTCCGAGCTTGATATCCTCATGGACCGGAACGCTTTCCACGCATTCGAACGCAAGTCCGTGCGCTTGAGCCTGTTCCTTCAAAAGCGCAATGCTTTCCCGCTTCCAAACGCCGCCGGGCGGCACGTCGTAAACGGCGGAAACCACTCCGTGCATCGTCGGAATCTGCGCAATGTAGGAAAGCGGAATGCTGTCCTGCGGTCCGTACCAACGAAAAGAAAGCTTCATAAAGGTGTCCTTTCTGCCGTGAAATCCCATATACCGGCAGTATAAATTACACCCTTATTATAGCAGATAAATTTCATAAGTCAAGCAAAAAATTATGAATTTTCCCGCAAACCCCAAAATATTGGAAAGGACCGGATTCATTGGATTTTGCCGATGTTTTTCAGGTTCTCCGTGATGCGGTTTCGACCGCGCCAGGAGAACGCGTGACGGGAAAATTCCTCGTCGCTCATCGCCTGCACCTCTTGCACCGTGAAGTCTCCGTGACGGTGCTGCAAAAAGAACGGAATTTCGGTCGGCATGCGGTCGCAGTTGAGGGGGCAGACCTCCTGGCAGCGGTCGCAGCCCCAGGCGATCTCCAATTCGCGCAGCCGCCGCAGCTCTTCTTCGTTTAACCGTTTCTTCTGCGACAGCGCGGAAAGACAGCGATCCGGTAAAACACCCGTTTCCATCAAGGCATGTCCGGGGCAGGCTCGTATACAAGCGCCGCATCGATGGCAATAGCGGATCTCCTGCGCACGGCAAGGGATGGAAAGATCGGTCAGCAAGGAACCGATAAAGACATAGCTGCCGTACGTTTCGTTGATCAGCAGCGAGTGACAGCCGATCACACCAAGCCCCGCCTTGGCGGCGGCGTCCTTTTCGTTGATCGGAGAATGATCCGCAAACCCGTAAAATCTGTTTTGCGGAAATGCGCCTTGCAAAGCGGGAAGCAGTCTCCCGTACAGCTCTTCGTAAAACCGATGATAATCGTAAATGTGCGCGTATGCGGAAACGCCGTCGTGAAACTTTTCTCCGGTATCATAGGGCGCAAGCAGAACGATCACGGTTTGGATATGCTCCGGCAGAAGCCGTTCGTTCCATAAAAGCGCATCGGAAAACGGAATGCATCCGAATTGCGTGATGCGTTC
This sequence comes from uncultured Ruminococcus sp., assembly GCA_964414775.1. Taxonomy (GTDB): domain Bacteria; phylum Bacillota; class Clostridia; order Oscillospirales; family CAG-382; genus Coliplasma. Next base: position 2,580 of record CAYPYA010000161.1, read on the forward strand.
TTTTTGCAGCAGACTGCGCAAGAACGATATGAAGGAAAGTTCTTCCATACGGCGTTCCTCTCTTTTTGTCATGGAAAAATGTAAGCGGTATTGCAAAAGCAACACCGCTTGAACATCAGTCGGAAATATAGGGGATCAACGCAACGTGTCTTGCTCTCTTGACGGCAAGTGTAAGCTGTCTCTGATGCATCGCACACGTCCCGGTCACACGGCGGGGGAGGATCTTCGCACGCTCGGAAAGATTCTTTCTGAGACGGGGAATATCCTTATAATCGATCTGTTTGATCTTATCCGCACAGAAGATGCAAACCTTTTTTCTTCTTCTGTTGCCGCGCATTGCCGGCTTGCCTTCTCTCTGCTCTTTTCCTGCCTCTGCCGCGGGAGCGGTGGAGGCGGCGGGAGTGGCAGGAGCCTGCTCAACAACCTGTTCGTTCTGCTGGTTATCCAAAGTAATAACCTCCTTTTACATAATTAGAATGGAAGCTCGTCGTCCTCCGAAAGGTCTTCAAACCCTGCGTTCGGAGCGGAGCTGTAAGAGGGCGGCGCGTCGCTTGGAGTCGGAGCGGGCGGGTTGTAGCCGCCGCCTTCGGAATTCTTACTGCCGACAAACGTAACCTCGTCGGCAACGACCTCCGTTGCGTAACGCTTCTGCCCGTTTTGATCCGTCCAAGTTCTGGTTTGCAGCTGCCCGCAGACCAGGATCGGCTTGCCCTTGTTGAAATACCGCGAAACAAATTCCGCTTGCTGCCGCCATGCGACAATGTCAATGAAATCCGCCTGCGGCTGTTCGCCTTGCTTTGTGTAACGGCGACCTACGGCGATACGAAAGGACGTGACAGAGACGTCGTTCGCTGTTTTTTTCAGTTCGGGGTCTGCAACCAGATTGCCGACCAAAATCACTTTGTTGAATGCCATGGTCTATGCCTGCCTTTCCAATGATCGTCTTTTACTCCTCGCACGCGAGGACGAGCGAACGAAGAATGCCGTCGGTGATATTGAAAATTCTGGTCAGCTCAGCGGGGAACGCATGTCCCGACTTGAAGCGGACGAGAACGTAATACGCCTCGGTCAAATCTTCGATGGGGTACGCCAGTTTTCTGACCCCCCACTCATTCACGCTCTCAACTTCCGCGTTCGCGGTGATGAGATCCGTAAACTTGGCGACCAACGCCTTGACAGCGTCTTCACCGAGCGAGTTGTTGATCAGATACATGGTTTCGTACGTCTTTTTCTGCTCCATCTCGTAACACCTCCTTATGGACTTATGGCCGCGGGGCTGGAAATAACCCATTGCGGCAAGGATACGGGTATATTATACCATTCTTTTTTTGACTTGTCAAGCCTTTTTTCGCAATTCGTCTATGCACAAAGTCTTTCGATGATACGCGAACCGCTTTTCTTGATCCAGTACAGCAGCGCGGCGGTCACGAGCGCCAAAAGCAGACTTCCGGACAGCAGAAACAGGATGTTGCCCATACGTTCGTGCAGGAGCGCATAGCCGATGACCAACAGACCGAACGTCGCCCAGCATCCGAGCATGGAAAACAAAACGGAAAGGCTTTGCTTGACCGCGGCGGTCTCGCTTACCCAGTGCAGATGCGGGAATTTCAGCCCCATGACCAGTCCGAACGCATCGCTTGCAAGCAGGAAGGCAAGGGCGAACAGAAACGAGCAGACGGTTTCCAACGGCCGGATCTGAAACACCAACGTTCCGACGAGAAAGAAAACCAATGCCGGAACCCCTGCGATCAGCAGATGAAGCTTGAATTTCGCAAGCAGGATCTTCCATCCGCCGACCGGTGAGGACTGCAGGATCCAAAGGGTGTCTCCTTCCAGGGAAATCGACGGTGCGCCGATGACGCTGTTGGAAAGCATAAGGCACAGGAAGGCGGGGATCACCAACGGCAGATAGGTCTCTCCGGACGGGAGAAGCCGGAACACTTCCGAAAGCTCCGCTCCCTTGAACGGAAGGATCACCGCAGCGATCAACAGCATCACACCGCCGATCCCGCTGTTGAGCATAAAAGCGGCACAGGTGCGGAAGCGAAGCAGCTCCTTGCCGAACAGAGCGCCCGAAACGCTTTTTTCACGGTATGTCCCGGGGCGGGAAACGGTTTTTCTTTCCCCGCGATTGACCGTTCCGAGCCGAAGCAGACTTTTGGACAGCAACAGCCAAAGCAA
>CAYPYA010000162.1:0-1644 GCA_964414775.1 uncultured Ruminococcus sp.
AAAGCGTCTGTAAAAGAAAACGCAAAACAGCGTGAACATACACACAAGAACCTGTATTTTTCTCACGCGTACCCCAAAATATTTCTTTCCACGGTCTGACCGGAAAAACTTCCGGGAATCCTTCCGGGAACTTTTCGAGAATGTTCCCCATTCTCTTTTTTTCCTAACCGCTGTCTATTATACCCTCTCTTTCGCTCTCTGTCAAGCGGAATTCCCTAATTTTGTAAGACTTGCTGTCTTTCGGGTTTCTATTTTATAGAAAATTGCCAAAAAAGAACCACTTATGCATCAAAGAAAGGACATCACCCATCATGAAAAAAGACCTTACGCTGGTTTTCGCGGGCGGCGATCTTCGTTCCGTCGCGGCGGCAAGGCTGTTTTCCGAGCAGGTCGAGCGCGTCTTGCTGACCGGATTTGACCGTTACGAAGGGGATTGCGGAGACGCACTCCTTTCACATCTGCCGGAGCATGCCATTCCCGAAGCGGACGCGGTCATCCTCCCCCTGCCCTACACCGTCGGCGGCGGAGTACTGAACGCGCCCTATACGGAAAAACGCATGCTTTTGGACAGCGTGTTCCGTCTGGCGGAGCATGCCAAAGCCGTCTGCGGCGGGATGCTCCCGCCCATGGACGAACGCTTCCACGACTACTACGACGAATCCATGATGCTGCGCAACGCCGACGTGACGGCGGAAGCGGCGCTGCTGCTGGCGGGCGAACGCATCAAAGGCTGTCTCAACGGCGCGAACGCCGTTCTTGTCGGATACGGCAGGATCGGGAAACGGCTTGCCGCAAAGGCGCGCGCGCTTGGCTGCCGCGTGACCGTCGCGGCGCGCAAGGAAAGCGATCATGCGCTGATCTGGATGTGCGGTCACACCGCGATCGGCTTCGACGCGCTTGCGGACGCATTGCGGCACGCGGACATCGTATTCAACACCGTTCCGGCGGAGATCTTCACCGAAAAAATGCTCGACAGCGTCCCGCCGCACATCCCGTTGATCGATCTTGCGGGCAGCATCACGGGAGAGCATGTCATCCGCGCATCCGGTCTGCCCGGAAAATACGCGCCGGAGGCCGCCGGAAAAATCCTGAAGGAAAGCGTGGAACACATTCTGCGCAAAGGAGAGATCTTATGAAGCTTGCCTATGCTTTATGCGGCTCGTTCTGCACCCATTCCCGTTCCCTCGCACAGCTTCGCGCGCTGTGCGAGAAACACGACGTCACGCCCGTCCTTTCGGAAATTTCCGCTTCGACGGACACGCGGTTCGGAACGGCAAGCGCCCTGTGCGAAACGGTGGAGCTGTTGACCGGGCAACCGTATCTTCGCACCATCAAGCAAGCCGAGGAGGTCATCACCCGCGGGGACTACGACGCTTTGCTGGTCTGCCCCTGTACAGGCAACACGCTCGCCAAGATCGCCGCCGGCATCACGGACACGGTGGTGACCATGTGCGTCAAGGCGCAGCTGCGCAACCGCCGTCCGGTCATCATCGGCGTGGCGACCAACGACGGCTTGGGCGCGAACCTGTTCAACATCGCCATGGTCCTGGAGAAAAAGAACGTCTACTTCGTTCCGTTCGGGCAGGACGACGCGGAGAAAAAGCCCACCTCTCTGATCTGCGATTTCAAGCGGTTGCCCGCCAC
>CAYPYA010000163.1:0-2226 GCA_964414775.1 uncultured Ruminococcus sp.
TCAAATCAATGCTTCCGCAGGTACTCTCCGAGCAGGGCGATGGTCTCGGCGTTGACCTTATCCAGCCGCAGACGGTTGGTGCTTTCCAGCGTGCCGTTGACGGTCACATAGTCGTCACAGGAGAACCAGACGGCGAGCTTGATGCGTTTACAGAAATCGTATGCGGGCTCCTGGTTGTGTTCAAAGCAATCGATCATTTCCCTGACCCATTGCGCCTGCTGCTTCACGTTGCGGTCCATCTCCGTCTGCACGTAGGACTCGCTTCCCCAATCGTACAGCGCGCTTCCGCCCGAGCCGCAGGCAAATTCCCCGATGATCCACGGGAATTTGTCGAAATAGGGCAGCATCTGATCCGCGACCTCTTGGTACATGGTGCGGAAGGACGGCGGGATCGCGCCGTTCAGACCGTTATTCATCTGGTAATTGGTAAGCCCCAGCATCTGCACATAGTCGTCGCCCGGCATATAGCAGAGCGATTCGCCCCAATTGCTGTACGGGCAGGAGGTGGCGATCGGGTTGAAGACCCAGATGCAGTTGTTCACGCCCTCCTCCTCGAAGATGCGGTAGAGATGCTTCCATGTTTCTTTGAAGATGTCGGGGTCGATCAGCGTCATCATCCCGCAATAGTCCGTCCAGTCGGTGTTCATCTCGTTGTTCAGACGGAAGATGACGGGCTTGCCGTACTCCTTCAGCTTTGCCGCGAACTGGCGGAAATATGTGTCCATCGTGCCGCGCAGGATATCGAACATGGGGGTGCGCACACCGCCGGTCGCGTTGTTGGTCACGGTGAACTGGTAGGTCAGATGGAAGACCGGCTTGCCGTCCGTTCCGTTGCCGCCCGCGTACTTCTGCGCGCGTTCAAATACATCGTCAAAGCTGCTCAGCTGATCCTGCCAGCCGATATGCAGGTAGGTCATGTACAGATCCGGCGTGGTGTTCAGCGCTTCCGCGCCCCACAGCCATTCGGTGTACTCGTCTTTGTTGCCTTCATGGAACGCGCCGAACCCGACGTCGGTGCGGGCGTTGATCTGATCGTAATAGGCGCGCGTTTCCTCGCTCCAATTGGGGTTGGGCTTGCATTCGTAGGAGACCAGCCCGTTCGTCGGCGTTCCGACGCGCTCGATCTCGGTCAGGCTCGCCGCGATGCTGTCGATGGCTTCCGTCTGCTTGGTCTTGGATTTCAGAACCAGCAGGTAGAAGTAGTCATAGGTGCTTTGCGGGCGCACGATCGCGATCTGGTAGAACGGGAACTCGATCTTGGCGCCGAGATTGATCTTCATACAGTAGGTCGTGAGCATGTACGACCCGACCTGCTTTTCCTTTTCCACCGGACGGGTGCGCATGACGTTGTTGGCGGCAAGGAATTTCGTGTCGTCGATCTGCTCGACCAGCCATTCGCCGAGGTACAGCTCATAGCCTTCCTTGGAGGTGTGTCCGTTCGTGATGCCGTAGGGGTTTTTCGCTTCCCGCGTCACGGTCAGGCAGTAGTCCTCGGTCTTGTATTGGGAGCGCAGCTCGCCCAGCGTGAAGTCCGCCTCCGGTTTGCCCGGCAGGGTCAGGCAGTAGCCCTCCGCCGGAACGACCGCACGCGTCGCGTCCTTGCCGGTGAACAGGTAGCGGACGTCCGTATCGCTTTGGGGCGTCGGCTCGGAATCGGTCGGCTTTCCGCCTTCAAAGGCGGACAGCGCATAGATCGCGTCCGCCGCGGTCAGACCGTTCGCCGCGTCCGCGTACACATCGTTCCAGACACGCGCCGCGCGGGGATCGGGATCCCTCGGAGGCTCGGACGGGGTATCCGACACCGACCCGGAAGTCGTTCCGCTTGTTCCGGAGACGTCGGAAGAGCCGCCCTGACAGCCGGCAAGCAGCATGCCCGGCATCAAAACGGCAAGCAATAAGCAAAAGAGGACGTTTTTTCGTTTCATATGCATGGATTCCTTTCGATTCTCTTTTCGAAAATAGTATACAGGAAACCATGGCAAATTGCAAGAGGTTTTGCAAAATAAATGCATCGGACGGAATGAAAGGAACAAATAAGGAGCAAAAAAGACACCACCGAAACGGAAGTGTCTGTTTTTGCAAATGATCCGATCTTATCTGAATTTGCGTTTTCTTGCGGCTTCGGATTTCTTCTTGCGCTTTACGCTGGGTTTCTCGTAATGCTCGCGCTTACGAAGCTCAGCCTGAACGCCGCTTTTCAGGTACGATCTTTTGAATCTGCGGAGT